>VGSX01000231.1 GCA_016874895.1 Deltaproteobacteria bacterium | reverse complement strand
GGGGATGACGGCTTCGGCCCGGTTGTCATCGAATTCCTGCTCACACATTATCATCTGCCAACCCATGTCCTGGCCCTGAAGGCCGGAACCTCCCTGGGGGAAATACTCTTCGAGCTGGCCTTCACGGCCCACCGCCCCCGCCGGCTGATCATTGTGGATGCGGTGGACTGCCCGGACCGTCAGCCCGGCGAGGTCTTCACCCTCCCCGTGGCTGATCTTCCGGCCGGTAAAATCGCCGCTTTTTCCTCGCACCAGTTCCCCGGCGGCAATGTTCTCCAGGAATTAAGAAATTACACCGGCATGGAAATCACCATTTTGGTGGCCCAGGTCCAGAACCTTCCCGGAACTGTGAAGCCGGGGTTGTCGGAGCCGGTCCAGGCGGCGGTGCCGGTGGCCGCACAATGGCTCTGGCTCGCCATCGCCGCAGAATGAATGCCGTTGGCAAGTTCTCAGGTGCTTAGTTTCTCCCTGAGTTCCATTGTCATGCCTCAGGAATTATGCTATCATCGCAGCTGACAGGTAGTCGGGCTGGAAAAGAGAAAACAGTGCGGCTTGCCCCCAGTCGGCGAAGCCCGGCAACCGTTTTTTTGAATGGACCAGCTAAAGTTTAGGAAATAATCTTCACGCCCCTGGCTCTGCCCAGCGACTCCAGGCAAGGCCAGGTTGTAAGAGTGGCCTAAGACAGCAAAAACACTCCCTAGAAGGAGGTCCCGCATGTCCAGGATTTTACGTTTGAATATGACCGACAAGACCTTTGCGTGGCAGGAAGTACCGGCTGGCTGGGCCGGGCTGGGTGGCCGGGCCCTGACCTCCCGCATTATCCGGGAGGAGGTGCCTCCTACGTGCCATCCCTTGAGCGCCTCTAACAAGCTGGTGGTGGCCCCAGGGCTTTTAACCGGGGCTCCGGCGGCCAACGTCGGGCGGATTTCGGTGGGCGGCAAGTCCCCCCTTACCGGCGGTATCAAAGAGAGCAACTCCGGCGGCCTGGTGTCCATCAAGCTGGCCCGCCTGGGTGTCAAGGCCGTGGTGGTGGAGGGTAAACCCGAGGGCGAAGACTGGTCACTGATAAAAATAAGCGGGGAAGGGGTGGAATTTCTTCCCGCTGATGACTATGCCGGTTTGGGCAACTACGATACCACGGAAAGGCTCTGGGAGCGGTTCGGCAAGGGGGTAGGAGTGATGAGCATCGGTCAGGCCGGGGAGAAGCGACTTACCGGGGCCTCCATTCAATTCGCCGACCCGGCGGGGAGGCCGGGGCGGGCCGCCGGTCGGGGTGGTCTGGGCGCCTTAATGGGCTCCAAACGACTTAAGGCGCTCGTTGTAGACGACCGCAGCGCTTCCGCCGTACCTCTGAACAATCCCGAGAAATTCAAAGAGGCTTCCCGGAAGTGGGCAAAATACCTCCTGGAGCATCCGGTGAGCGGCCAGGCTTTGCCTGCCTTTGGCACCGCGGTGCTTATTAATATCGTCAATGAGGCCGGCGCCTTGCCAGTGCAGAATTTCCGGGGCGGGCGCTTTGAGTTCGCCGAAGACATCAGCGGGGAACGGATGGTGGAGCTTATCAAGGCGAGGGGCGGCAAGACCAAGGAAGGGTGCCATCCCGGCTGTGTCATCCAATGCTCCCAGACCTACCACGACAAGGACGGGAAATACCTTACCTCCGGCTTCGAATACGAAACCATCTGGGCTTTAGGGGCTAACACCCTGATAAGAAATCTGGATGAGATCGCCGTCATCGATCGCCTCTGCGACGACTTCGGCCTGGACACCATCGAGATGGGCTGCACCCTGGGCGTCCTCATGGAAGGCGGCGTCATTCCTTGGGGGGATGGACCGGCGGCCATTGAGATGGTTAAACAAGTGGCCACGGACGACGCCTGGGGCCGCATCATCGGCAACGGTTCGGTCTTTACCGGTCAGGCCCTGGGTGTGGACCGGGTGCCGGCCGTGAAGGGCCAGGGTCTGCCGGCTTACGACCCCCGAGCGGAAAAGGGCGTGGGCCTGACCTACGCCACCAGTCCCATGGGCGGCGACCACACTGCGGGCTATTGCGTTGCCGTGAATATCGTCGGCAGCGCCGGAGGCGGCAACCCCCTGAAGAAAGAAGGCAATATCGATTTGTCCCGCAACCTCCAGGTGGCCACCGCGGCCATCGACTCCACCGGTTTGTGTCTGTTCGTGGCCTTCCCCGTGCTGGATAACCCCGACGCCTTGCAGTGTATCGTGGATATGATTAACGCCCGCTACGGCTTGAGCCTGACCGGGGACGATGTTACCGCCCTGGGCGGGAAGGTGCTCTCCGACGAACTCAGTTTCAACCGGGAGGCCGGTTTCACCAAGGCACATGACCGCCTGCCGGATTTCTTTAAGGAGAATCTTAAACCTCACGACGTCACCTGGGACTTTTCGGATGCGGAAGTGGACCAGGTACTGGAAGGATTCTAAAAAACTGTAACACCAGGGGAGGGGGTCAACCTCAATGCCGTAGTATTGGAGGTCAACCTCCTCCCTTGAGTATGGTAACCGCAACCATGCCTATCCAGGTTTTCCTCAATGCCTCCCTCAGGCGTTTTGCCCCCGATTACAATCCTTATCAGGGCTTGGCGCTGGAAGTTCAGCCCGGCGCCCCGGTTTCCCGGGTAATTTCCCTGCTTAACCTGCCACCCGAAGAAGTGACCCTCATCATGGTAAACGGTGTGCGCCAGGGGCCGGACTTTCCCCTCCAGGGGGACGAACGTCTGGGCCTCTTTCCCCCCATCGGCGGGGGATAATACGGTTTCCGGTTTCTGGTTTCTGGTTTCCGGTTAAAATATTATCTAGTTGAATTTAAAGCATTAGCTAACGGCTGTAAGCTGACCGCTTACAATTATCCCAGGGGCAACACTTCCAGGCGGCCAGTGGCGCCGTCGAAATAAGCGAGGGCGTTGTGATATGCGAGGGGTTGGCCCAGGAGGAGGCGCACCGCCTCCTGGACCTGGAGGCTGGCTGTCAGGCTGACCACCGGGGCCAGCACCTCCGGGGGCTCGGTGACGCCGGGACTGCTCCTGGCGTAAATTTTCTGAAAACTGCCAGCATCCTGGGGCAGGATAGTGGCCACCTGGCCGAAAAGCCCATGGACGGCACCGTGCACCAGGGGGACCCCGCCGGCTTGCGCCGCAGCAAAAAGAGCTTCCCGGGACGGGACGTTGTCCAGGCCGTCCAGGGCCACCTGCACCTGGGCCAAATAATCAGGCAGGTTTCCTGGGTTCAAAAACTGGTCCACAGGGTCCACCGTAAGGGCAGGATGGCTATCCAGGAGGCGTCGGGCTGTTACCACGGCCTTGTTAAGGCCCAGGGTTTTTGGGGTGGAAAAGATCTGGCGGTTGAGATTTGAGGGAACGAAGACATCCCCGTCCGCCAGGAGCAGGCGGCCAATTCCCAGCCGGGCCAGAAGCAGGGCCTGGAACCCACCCAGTCCTCCCAGGCCCACCACCAGGACGCGGCTCTGGAAGAGCTTGAGCTGCTCCCCGGCGTTCAAGGCCGGGAAGTTCCGCTCCAGGGATTCGGGAAAGACGCCCGCGTCTAAGGCGGTCTCAAAAACCTGGGCCGGGGTTAATCCCCGAGAGGCGGCCCAGGCCAGCAAGTCGTGGTCGGCCACTGCCAGGGTTTCCTTCCCGCCCCGAAAGATCCGGTAGGCCATAGACTCCAGAGGTGGTCCTGTCGTCATCAGGGCTTTCTACCCCATTCCCCTGCCCATTGTCCAATACTGCTCCTTACCCCTGGTAGATATGAATAAAAGGTGCTGAACTCGTAAAAAGGCAAGCGTTCAGCGGTCAGCTTACAGCCATCAGCTAATGCTTTAAATTCAAATAGTTATTCTAAGGTGGCGGATCACTGGTTTTTCGCTTAGTTTCCCTAACCCATTGTTTTTGCTGAAAGCTGATTGCTGATAGCTGAACGCCTACATAAAAAGTTATTTTCACCCCTCACCCTGACCCTCAATGATGTCGAATTAAGAGCACCTATGCAAAATCCCCTGGTGGCACCGAGAGTCTTTTAACGGAAGCGCAATTTCATGATGTAAAAGGCATCGTTCTCATAATCCGGGTCAACATTGACGACCCTCAGGGTCTTAAACCCGAACTTCTCATAGAGGCGTTTGACCTCGGTCTTGGCAATTTCCACGTCTAATTCCACGCAGGCAACCTCTCTTTTCCGGAGGCTGTTCAGCGCCTCGCTCATTAATTGGGACGCGATGCCCTGATTACGGGCCTCAGGATGCACCGCCACCCGCATGATAACCCCCCTTTTGGCCATTTTGCAATAACAGGCAATGATAAAACCCAGGACTTTATTCTCCTCGTAGACGTAAAAAATATCCTTGAAGGCGGGCGTGAAATTGTCGATGTCCCACTGTTTCTCAAAACTGAGGCGTTCAACTTCGAGAATCTGGGGAAGGTCCTCTGGCGTCGCCGTTCGGATGCCAGCTCGGGTGTCCGGTTGTTGCTGTCCCATAATGCCTCCTCTGGGTGGTGGGAGGGTTTACCGCGGTACTGGTCGAAGCACAGGGCCGCCAGGGAGCATTTCCTCATGGGCCTGTGGCTCACCTGAAGCGATCATGGCCGATTGAAGCCACCCCCGGAAATGAGAATATTCAATCCGATCGGGAACGGCAGGCCTGCCCTATGGCGGGGAATTTATAAATTAAATCCATGAGGTTGCCAACCTGGTGCTTGACCGAGACTTTGTCCGTGCCCGAGTTCTTGTTGGGCGCCAGGCTGACCAGCCGGAGATTGGGAACGCGAGGTAGTATTGACTTAAGTCATTGTTTTGGTTAAAACCCGATGGCTGATGGCTGTAAGCCTGATTTTTGTCTATTATAGCAGTTCTGGCGGGATTGAAAACAATTTTGTGTAAAAAAGATATGATATATTAATTGGCCATACCTGGTTCCCAGATTTCACCGGCGGCCGAGCCCAAAGGCCGCCGGTGAAGACGGTTCAGGGAGAGACTGCCACCAGGTCTTTGACGATGGAGTTGAAGGCCTGCAGGAAGGGGCTGTCCTCAGGCCGCAGGTTCTGCAAGTGCCCGCCATCGGCGCCGGCCACCACTCGGGGATCAAAGGGCAGGGACCCCAAAAAGGGCACCTGGACCAGGGAAGCCAGGCGTTGGCCCCCGCCCCTGGCAAAAAGCGGGATTTCCTTGCCGCAATCCGGGCACACCAACCGGCTCATGTTTTCTATCAGCCCCAAGATGGTCAGGTTGGTCTTGCGGCAGAAATCGATGGATTTACGCACATCGGCCAGGGATATTTCCTGGGGCGTGGTGACGATGATGGCCTGGGCCTCGGGGATGGTTTGGACCACAGACAGGGGCTCATCTCCCGTGCCCGGGGGCGCGTCGATGATCAGATAATCTAATCGGCCCCAGTCAATATCAGAGATAAACTGGCGGATTGCCTGATGTTTCATGGGACCGCGCCAGATAACCGCGCTCTCCCGGTCCGGCATGAAGGCCTCGATGGAGACCACTTTTAAATTTTCCACGCCTTCGGGAACATAAAACAGGCGGTGGTTGGCCACGTCCAGCGGCGCGCTCAGACCCAACATGCGCAGCACATTGGGGCCGTGCAGGTCAACATCCATGAGCCCCACCTGGAAACCTTGACGGGCCAGGGCCAGGGCCAGGTTGACGGCCACACTGCTTTTGCCCACCCCCCCTTTACCGCTCATAATGAGCAGCTTGTGGCGGATCTGATTGAGAGCGGCACGCACCAGGGCTGACTCAAAGTGCTCCTCGCCCCCGGAGTGGTGGTGCTGATGCTCACATGAGGAATTTTGGGCCTGACAGCCCGA
>VGSX01000230.1 GCA_016874895.1 Deltaproteobacteria bacterium | reverse complement strand
GGCGACCGATTCGACTCCACGGCAGCGGGCGGATCGGGCCTGGACCCGGACCAGAATCAGACCAACAACAATCTCCTGCTGGGTCTGACGGCCACCTATCGTCCCTGGGAGTGGTGGGAAAACGAGTTGTCTTTAGGTTACCTGAATCTTAATAACCGCTATAACAACAAGGCCAACCCGGACCAGGTGCGCTTCCAGGATTATGACTATTACAGCCGGGACCTGGAGGACCAGTACAGCCTCAATTACCGGGCCAATTTCACGGTGGGGGATAAAAACCGCATCGGTTCCGTGACCACCCTGGGGCTGGAGCTGCGGAACGAACGTTGGAAGAGCTGGAGCCGCAGCTGGGACTGGTTCGCCTGGCAATACGCCGATGATTTCACCAAGGCCAGCCGGGGCAGCGTCTCCTACTATCTCCAGGAGCAGCTCTCCCTCCGGGACCGCTTTTTCCTGACCGTGGGGGGCCGTCTAGAGGATAACAGCTCCTTTACCACCGTGGAGTTCAGCCCCCGGGCCTCCGCGGCCCTGCGGTTCCCGGAAACCGACACCACCCTGCGGGCCGCCGGCGGCAGGAGCATCAAGGCCCCGTCCTTTGTGGAGACCGACTCCCTCAACCCCTTTTTTCTGGGCAACCCCGCCCTGAAGCCGGAAAAGAACACCAGTTGGGAGGTGGGGTTGGACCAGTGGCTCTACCAGGACAAGGTGCAGGGCGGCTTGACCTATTTTGAAAACTATTTCACTGATCTTATTCAATATGCCCAGACCGGCTGGACCAGCGGCAGCTTTTTCAATATCGCCAAGGCCACGACCAAGGGTCTGGAGTTCTATCTCACGGCCCAACCCTTTCCCGGCTTCACGGCCCGGACGGCCTACACCTATCTAACCGATATGCGGGTGACCGATGCCGGAGGTCTGGTGAATATCAATATCATGACCGGCCGCAACCTGCTGCGCCGGCCCCGGCAGACCTGGAGTTTCGATCTCAACTACCTGCACGGCCCCTGGGAAGTGAACCTTAACGGTCTCTATGTGGGCGCCCGGGAGGACCGGCGGCCCGACAGCAGCCCGCCCTACTGGGCCAGGCGCCTGACCAACGGCGGCTATCTCATCGCCAATCTGGCCGGCTACTACACCGTCGTCAATGATTGGGGCTATGTGAAACGCCTGCAGCTCATGGCCCGGGCCAATAATCTGTTTGATAAAAATTACGAAGAGGTCTTCGGCTATTCCTCCCCCCGGTTTAATATTATCGGGGGCCTGAGGCTGGAGATGTAGTCTGGTTTTCGGTTTATAAATCTATCGTGAAAATATCGGCTGTAGGGGCGGGCCCCGGTGCCCGCCCTAATGAGAGCTTTTCCTTTTCGGGGGCAGCTAGTTAGTGTTTGCTAAGACCGGACGACTGCAAGTTTCCCTCGTGCATCAACCCTGAAAGAGGAAATACATTATGCCCCCTGCCATTTCCCGGCTTGCCCGGTATTCTCTTTTGATCTGTTCGGTGCTATCACTCCATGCCGCACCTGCCTGGGCTATTGGAGAGTTAACAGATGCTTTTGGCCGTTCTTGGACCCTGGGCCAGCCGCCCCAGCGGGTCGTGTCCCTGGTCCCGGGGGTTACGGACATGCTCCTGGCCTTAGGGTTGGGGGACCGTTTGTCCGGGGTCACCCTGTATGACCGGGTTCCGGCCCAGGCCGGGCAACCCACCGTAGTGGGAGGCTTTTTCTCGCCGCACATCCGGGCCATCGAGCAGTGTCAGCCTGATATGCTTTTCGTGGCCGATATGCACCAGGAAGTGCAGCGGCATTTCCAGGACTCAGGGGTGCCGGTACTCCACCTCAAGGCCTATGCGGTGCAGGACATTTTCGCCCACCTGCGCCTCCTGGGGGAGATATTTCACTGCCAGGACCAGGCCGAGGCGGTCTGTCGCCAGCTTCAGGCCCGCTTGGACCTTATCCAACAGAAGGTTGCCCGCCTTCCCCCTGAAAAAAAACTGCGGGTGGTGCGGCTTATGAGCAACCGGGAGATGCTGCTTCCCGGCGATGATTCCTTCCAGAACGACTATATCCGGCAGGCCGGCGGCATTCCTCCGGCCTTGGGTAAAAATGGGGCGGTGGTGCCCATTACCCTGGAAGCCTGGCAAAAGTTCAACCCCCAGGTAATCTTTACCTGCGGCCATGACTGGCGCGCCTTCCACCAGCTCGTGCAGCAGCCGGGCTGGCGGGAGGTTGAGGCCGTCCGCCAGGGCCGGCTCCTCACCTTCCCCTGCGAACTCACCTGCCGGGCTTCCGTAAAGGCCGCGGATTTTATCGCCTGGCTGGCGGCCTCGCTCTACCCCAGAGAGTTCAGCGATCAGGGCAGTCTTGTCCTGCCCCAGGAGGTGATTGCCCGCCAGCCCCTGGACCTGAACCTGCCCTATGTCCGCCGGGCAGAGGTCGTCGACAGCCGTATTTACGATTTCGACCATAAATCATTGGTCATTGAGTTCGAAACGCCCGTGGAGGTCATATCCACCCTGGAGGGCCCCCGCCAGGGCATCACCACGGTGGGCAACCACAACACCCCGCCCCCCTGCTGGCCGATCAGCCACTATCTCGGCTTAGGGCCGGACCGCCGCCAGGTTTTAGAAGTCCTCAAAAAATCCGAGAAAGAGACCTCTTTCCTCTTCACCGGGGCCGATATGGCCAATCTTTCGGTGCAAAAGACCCAATTCAAGGATATCGAGATCTATGCCCTGGCCACGGCCGGGGTGGAAAGCAATGCCCTGCGCCTCTCCCAGGACGAGGGCCGCTACTATGAACCCGGCACCATTAACGTCATTGTCCTGAGCAATTACCGGCTTTCCCCCCGGGCCATGAGCCGGGCCCTCATCGACATCACCGAGGCCAAGACCGCGGCGCTCCAGGACCTGGATATCCGCAGCACCGAGCAGCCCTTGGCTTATCAGGCAACGGGCACGGGGACTGACAATATTATTGTGGTGGGGGGCCAGGGCAAGACCCTGGAAAACGCCGGAGGACATTCCAAGCTGGGGGAATTGATAGGTAGAGCGGTGTATCAGGCGGTACGGGAGGCCGTCGCCAAGCAGAACGGCATTACCTCCTGCCGCCCGGTGTGGTTCCGCCTCCAGGAACGCCGCCTGGGATTTTATGATTTAATCCAAAATTCCCTGCCCCAGGAATCCCGGACTCAAGTATTGCAAGCCTGGGAAATTGCTCTCACCCAACCCCGCTATGCTGGCTTTCTGGAAGCGGCGATGGGCCTGAGCGATGCCTGGGAACGCGGACAAGTGCTGGACCTCGGTGCTTTTGAGGCCTGGTGCAACCTCATCTCCCAGGAGTTAGCTGGGAAGCCCCTGTTACAGGAGGAGAAAAAAACACTTTCAGGAAATTTGCCCAAACCCTTGAAAATGGCTTGTGAATCCTTTATCAGCGGGCTGGGAGCCAAAAGTCCTCTTCAGCCGAAACCTTAAAGTAAAACCTGGGCTTCCCGTCAACTCTCATAAATTAACCTTTCACGGCCACCAATGACATGCCCAGCCGATTTTCCAGGGCCTGAATCTTGGCGAGCTGTTCCGCATTGACGTCGGCCGGTTTCAGGTCATGACAGGAAAAGGCCAGGATTGGGGTGGACAATTCTTTTTCCAAAGCGGTAATGGCCTGGAGATCCTCCGAAGACAGCCTGGTGGAGAGACTGCATAACATGGTTTTTTCCTCCTTTGCTGGGTTACAATTAAATTAATCAGCTTAAACCGAAAATCAATGGCGGTTTCCCCGGCGAACCCGCTTTACCGCCGATGTAACTGATTACTTTTCAGGTATGAAATTTGATCTCATCTTAACGACCTGCATCACCTGGCTGATGGTGGTTTTCACTATTCTTCAGGTACCGGCCAACGCTCTCACGATCACTGATCAGTTAGGGCGTCAGTTGGTGGTTCCCGAAGATCCGCAACGCCTGGTTACCCTGGCGGCAAGCCTGACGGAAATCGTTTTTGCCCTGGGCCAGGGTAACCGGCTCGTCGGGGTGGAACAGTTCAGCGATTATCCCCCGGCAGCCCGGGAGCTACCCACGGTGGGTTCGTACATCAACCCCGATGTGGAGCGCATCGTAGCCCTGCGGCCGGACCTGTGCCTGGCCATCAAGGACGGCAACCCCCACCACCGGGTGGCCCGCCTGGAGGGCCTGGGCATCCCGGTCTATGCCGTGGACCCCCGCAACCTGGCCGGGGTTATCCGCACCGTGGAGGAGATCGGCGGACTGTTGAACGCGGCAATCCAGGCCGCGGCCCTCCGGGAGGACCTGAGCCGCCGCTATCAGCGCCTGCGCTCCCTGGTGGAGCGGCTTGACCGCCGGCCCCGGGTGTTTTTCCAGATCGGCACCTCCCCCATCGTCTCGGCCGGCTCCCACACCTTTCTGGATGAATTGATCACTACCGCCGGCGGGCTGAACCTGGCGGCCGGGAAGGTCCCTTATCCCCGTTTTTCCCAGGAGCAGGTTTTAGCTTTGCAACCCGAGATTATTGTTATCACCTCCATGACCCGGGGGGAAGTTTTCGAGCGGGTCCGGGCCGACTGGGGCCGCTGGGCCGGCCTGCCGGCGGCCCGGGAGGGGAAGATTTTCCTGGTGGATTCCGATATCGTGGACCGTCCCGCGCCCCGCATCTTTGATGGCCTGGAACTGCTCTTCCGGCTGTTTCACCCGCACCTGGCCGGAGAATTGCCGTGAACCTGCCCACACCTCATCTTGTTTGGCGGCTAGTGCGGGTCAGCCTGGGTTTAGGGGCTCTCCTGGTCGTCAGCCTGGTGGCCGGACTTTTGTGGGGCTCCTCCCGGACCGATTGGCTCCTGTGCCTTAAGGCCCTGGTCGGAGTGGGCCCCGCCGACGACCTGCTGCCGGTTATTATCTGGCAGATCCGCTTCCCCCGGGCGTTGCTGGCTGCCCTGGTGGGGAGCGCCCTGTCCCTGGGCGGTCTGGTCTTTCAGGCCCTGCTGCACAATCCCCTGGCCGAACCCTATATCCTGGGCATTTCCGGCGGGGCCGCAGTGGGGGCCATCATCGGCATCCTCCTGGGGCTGGCCCCCTTCCCGGGGGTGGCCGGCCTGGCCTTTCTGGGCAGCATGGCGGTCATGGGGGTGGTGGTCTTTCTCACTCCCCGGCAGACCGGCGGCAGCCGGGACGCCCTGCTCCTTTCCGGGGTCATGGTCAACGCCCTGTGCACCGCCCTGATCCTGTTTTTTATCACCATGACCCAGGATGCCCGCCTGCATAATATTCTTTACTGGCTCATGGGAGACCTGTCCGTGGCCCTGCCCCCCCAGATCTACGGCCTGGCCCTGCTGCTGCTGCCCTGCTACCTGGCCATTTTTCTCCTGGCCCGGCCCCTGAATCTCCTCTACCTGGGGGAGGAGCAGGCCAGTTACCTGGGGTTGGCCGTGCCCGTGTTGACCTATACCCTGCTGGGCCTCACCTCCCTTATGTTAAGCGCCGCGGTGTGCCAGGCCGGGCTGGTGGGTTTTGTGGGTTTGGTGGTCCCCCACCTGTTGCGCCTCTGGCTGGGGCCGGAGCACCGCATCCTGGTCCCCGCCTGCATCTTGGGGGGCGGCGCCTACCTGGTGGGGTGCGACCTGCTGGCCCGGGTGCTGCCCTCCCAGGGAGAGCTGCCGGTGGGGGTGATCACCGCCCTCATCGGCGCCCCCCTTTTCATCTATCTGCTGCACAGGTCTAGAGCATGAAAACCGCGGTCCGCCTCCAGCAGGTGCAGGTATCCTACGGGGACCGGCCCATCCTCCGGGACCTTTCCCTGGAAGTGCCCGCCGGGGCTTTCTTCATCATCATCGGCCCCA
>VGSX01000229.1 GCA_016874895.1 Deltaproteobacteria bacterium | reverse complement strand
TCTATATCCTCAATATGTGCGCTCTTATGCCTCTGGCGGGGCCGGCGGCGACGGTAGGGGCGTCGGCTACAGCGGCGGTGATGGCGGCAATGCCACTGCCAAAGCCCAAGTCGTAGCGGCGGCTTCTTACGGCACTATCCAAATCCACACCGATGCCAGAGGGGGTAGAGGGGGGCAATCCCCCGAAGGTAGCCGTGGCCGGAGTGGCCAGGCGGAAGCTACCGCCACCGGTTCGGCCGGTTCCGGCAGCGTTGCTGCCACGGCTAAGATTTATTTAGATTATTATGACTATCAATCTGTCCAGGCCCACGCCACAGCCCCCATCGCCAGTACCAGCACGGCGGTGGCCAGGGCCAGCGAAGGTTCGCCTCTGTCGGACCTGACAGAGACCCTTGGGTTCCAAGCCGCGGCTTTTACCACGGCCCTCCCCGAGAGTGCCGGTCTGAGTCCCTGGCTGGCAGCCAACCCCAAGGTCCAGGCCGCCTTTAACGGGGACAGCACGGTCTTGGGATATAACGTCCTGGGGGCCACCGCCTCGGGCAGCCTGGCCAATATCTATTCTGCTTCAACAAGTTATTTTCTCGATACCAGCAGTGTCAGCACCCCTCAGAACCTGCTGGTGGGTTTCCTGGATGCCAGCTTCACGGGGTCTGACTTCATTCAACTGACCTTCTCCGTGTATGATAACATCTTGGGGAAATCACTCTACGAGCAAACGTTCACCGATGCTGCCCTGGCCCTGGCCTTCTTCGATGATCGGGTGTTGGACCTGGGCTCGTGGGACGCCATTCTGAATGATGACAAGTTCTTGAACCTTGCTTTTGGTTTCTCTTTGGAAGCCTTGAACGACACAGCCTTTGCCTGCAATTTCATCTATGGCAACGGCACTGCCACGGTAGTCCCGCTACCCGGTGGGATTCTCATCTTTGGTTCCGGCCTGGCGCTGCTGCTGACCTGGCGGAAAAAATTCCTCTAAACTGACATAACCACGACGTGAGGCAGGGCTCGGCAACGGGCCCTGCCTTTTTTATCAGCCCCCCAGGTCATGGCCACCCTCGTGGCTAGAACGCATATTTTACTTCTCGGGCTTTTGCGGAGTTTGCGGTGCAGGGGCTGAGAGACCGGGTTCACGAGGCCTTGGTGGAACTCTGAGGAAAATCACCCGCGAGCGGGTTGATTACCTGTATGATCTGATGGATACAGCCTATGATGCTCAACCGATCTATGAAGTGAGCCGCACTCTGGGGCATGTGCCCATCATCGACAAAAATTCCCGTCGGCATGACGTTATCCCCCTGGCCCCGCACGAAGCGGTCCGCTATCGTGAACGAAGCGTGGCGGCACGTTTCAATGGCCGGTTGAAAGAAGAGTTTGGGGCCAGCACTATAATGGTGCGTGGGGCCAAAAAAGTAAGGCTTCATCTCATGTTCGGCGTCATTGCCCTGTTTGTCGACCAATTGCTTATGTTGATAAGCTGAAATCAGCAGAGGTAGTGGTAGATTTTTTGATAAGAAATGGTGAAGTATGTACACTTTCGCTCAATTCCAGTTAATTTTATTGAATTAAACTAGAAACCACGGCTTCTTTGATTCTTTTAAAGCCGACTAAAAGCCCGGGGTTTACATCGATAGTTGGTTACCATTTATTTTGCAAAAGGCTCTTATCATAAGGCGGATTTAATTTCAAGTTATTTGTGAGACACTACACTAGAATGCCTATGGACTTTCTTACAAAAGCAAGGGGTGAGTCCGACCAACAACCATGCCGAAGGGGCATTAAGGTTTGCCGTCATCTGGCGCAAACGCAGCTTTGGCAATCAGAGGGACAAAGGCGATCGCTGGGTGGAAAGAATTCTCTCGCTCCGCCAAACCTGCCGACTCCGCCAGAAGCAAACGTTCCCCGTGTTAGTGGAGGCCAAAAGTAGTTATTTTAAAGGCAAAGCCCCAGATATCGCTTGGATTTCCCAAGCATAATCTTATACCCTGTGATCGATTACCCATTGTGGGGTGGATTGCGGTTAATACTTGGCTTCCTTTAGGTGGGGCAGTGAATCACGGTAAAATCAGAAGTAAATAAATATGACCAAGCCGGGGGGCCAGACCTCTCGGCTTTTTTATTAAAAGTGTACCAGGGGTGTACCAGATATTTGATTTTATCTTTTTGATTGTGAGAATGGAGCAACGATATTTTTTAACTCATCAAAATTATTGGTGCCTAGGGCCGGACTCGAACCGGCACGGGGATAAACCCCGAGGGATTTTAAGTCCCTTGCGTCTACCAATTCCGCCACCCAGGCAAGGTTGGGGGGCTTGGCTGCTGTCGGCGGTTTTGACCCACTTACGCCTCACACATTGGGGCGTGCAGGAGTGAACCGGAAAGGCATTCCCTGGCCGGCACCCTTGAGCCAGCCGAGCGGGGCTGTTATTGCGGGTTTTCCAAGCCCTGCAGCAGAGCCAAAATTGAACTCATTTTAATATAACGCCAATGAATCCGCAAGGGTTTGCTGGACCGGAAGAATAATTTCTTTCGCCACCCCGGGCTCCGTTTGCCCCCGAGAGGAAATTTATTCCGCCTAGTAGGCATTTTTTATGCCTTATGTTACTATTTATCTGGAACAGGCCCTTAATGGGGTTGCAGCCAGTTGCACGAATAATGTTTAAGGAGAAAACCAGGCATGGAACCCAGAATCGACCTTTTGACCCTGCAGATGAATCTGCCTTATTACAACCTGAAAGAGAAGCTGGGCCGCAAGGTAGAGATCGATTGGCGGACGGAATGGGATCGCTTCGACGCCAAAAAACTTTTCGATTTCGACCCGGCGGAAATTTCGGCGGAAGAGCTGGAGTCCATGCGAAAACGCCAGAACGTCCTGATGGACGGCAATCAGGCGGCCATTTCCGTTCTCACCCGGGTAGTGGACGGTTTGTGCGGTTATCCCATCACCCCGTCCACGCCCATTGCCGAAACCTTTGCCCGGGCTGCGTCCCAGGGCAATCAGAATATTTTCGGGACGGAACTGATGTATTTCCAGCCCAGCGACGAGCTGTCAGCCATCGTCTCGGTGGAGGCCATGGCCTGCCAGGGGGGGCGCTACGCCGATAATACTTCGTCCCAGGGGCTGCTGCTGAAGACCAAGAACCTCTTTTCGGTGGCCGGCAAGAGGCTCCCCGTGGTGATGACCGTCATGGCCCGGGAAGTGAACAAAGGTTCTTTGAGCATTCACTGCGGCCATACCGATTTTTATGCGGTGCGCAACGCCGGTTGGGCCCAGCTTGTGACCGGCGATAACCAGGAGCTGCACGATTTATTGTCGGTGGCCTTTAAGGTTTCCGAGATGCGGCAGGTGATGATGCCCTGCATGGTCATCGGGGACGGTTTTATCAAAAGCCATGCCATTGAAAATATCAAAGAACTTTCCGATGACTTTCTGCGGTCTTTTGTGGGGCGGCCCAACCGGTTTTATCAACCCAACTTCTCCTACCCGACCCTGACGGGCACCTTCACCGACACCGACCTGACCATGGAAGGACAGATCAGCCAGGACTTTGCTTACCACTTTATGCGCAAGGCCTACATTGCGGCCATGAATGCGGCCAATAAAATATTGGGCACGAACCACAAGGTGGTGGAATGCTACCGCACCGAGGATGCGGACATGGTGGTCATGACCCTGGGTTCCGCGGCCGGGGTGGTTAAGGACGTGGTGGATTATTACCGGGATGCCCGGGGCTATAAAATCGGGGTGGTGCGGCCGGTGCTGTTCAATCCTCCCTGCTATGAGGAGTTGGCCTACGGGGTGCGCAACGCCCGGGTCATCTCGGTCTTGGAGCGGTCCGGCACCACCCATAACCAGTTGCTGCTGGCCGACCTGCAGGCGGCTTTGCAGATCTCTCTGCGGGCGGGCCGGGAAGGCAAGCCCGAGCACCAGGTTTACGGACGCACCACTATGCCTACCCTGCTCCACGGCGTCTTCGGTTTAGGGAGCAAGGATTTCAACAAATACGACGCCGCGGCGGTGGTGGAGAATATGGTGGCCTGTTTCGAGAAGAAACGGGGCGGTTTTCTGCGTGATTTTTCGGTGGGGATCGAAGGCCCTTATACCCTGAAACCCGCGCCTTTGCCGGGCTTCCCGGAGCGGGAAGTGGGCATGACCTTCATCGGCATCGGGGCCGAGGGGGTCAAGACGGCCCTGGAGTCCGCGGCCCTGATCTATGCCCAGGAGAGCGGCGGGCAGACGAACTATATCCAGACCGGGGCCCGTTACGGCGCGGCCCGGAAAGGCTCCCCGGTTTTTATGAACCTGCGCCTCAGTCCGCTGCCTATCCGCAACAGTTCGGAACTGACGGAACGGGACGTGTTGGCCTTTTTCAATGAAAAGTTTCTGGAAGGCCAGATACTCCGGGAATACGTGGGCGGTTTGAAAGAAAACGGCCTGCTGGTGGTGAACAGTCTGCGCTCCCCGGAAGAGATCATAGCCTCTTTTCCTCCTCAGGTGCAGACCCTGCTGAAGTATCGCAAGATCAGGTTAAAGGTGGTGGATGCCACCTGGGCCGCGCTGCAGCAGATGAAAAAAAATCTTCCCGGCGCCCCCATTCTTGGCCTGATTAATAAAGAAATGGACCTCCTGCCCGAAAAAGAATTTGAACAGCGCTTCAAAAAGATTCTGGAAAGTAAGCTGGGCAAAAAGGGGCAGGCCGTCATCGACACCAATATCCTGCTCCTCAGGCACGGCGCCGACAAGGCTGGTGTCAGGAGTACGGAAGCGGTGAACGGTCTGGCTGCCCTGGAAAGCCTCAGCGCCGCCTACAAACCGCCGGTCCCGGAGGACTTCGGCCAGGCCCCGGGAACCGCCGGTTTGCCCGTGCAGCTAAAGGAAAAGGACGAACTGGGGGCCATTAAACCGGTGAATCTGATTCCCAATTATCAGGAGATCTTTTATCTGGAGATGGTGCATCCGCTCATGGAAGGGCGCAAGGTGAGTTGGGACCATTTCCTGCCCGTGGTCCCGGCGGCTACCACCCGATATCGGGACATAAGCTTTATCAGCACCCAGCTCCCGGTGTGGGACGCCGCCAAGTGCACCGCCTGCGGCACCTGCACCGCTTCCTGCCCGGATTCGGCCCTCTTCTGCACCGTCACCGAGCGGCCCATTCCCCAGGAGTATGAAGGCTTTTTTAAGATTTTCAAGAAGCCGCCCAAAGGGGTTCCCTGGGAACGCTTCGCCATGAACATCGATGCAGTGGCCAGCGCCTGCAAGGGGTGCGGGGTCTGTGCGGCGGTCTGCCCCACGGACGCCCTGCGCATGGTAGACAAGACCAAGCTCACCCACCGGGATTTCCTCCCAGGGCCCTGCCGGGATTACGATAACACCTATGGCCTGGCCCCCCACGTGGATCAGATGACCCCCATGCATCAGGCCATGTTTGTTTTTTCCAAGATGTATCCCGGCAAACACACCCTCTGCCCCGGCTGCAGCGAGCCGACCATTAATCTTTTGACCTACTTCGCGGCGGAATCGTTGCGCAATAATCCCCAGGGGATCGCCACTTTTTATCAGGGGATCAAGATCCTCTCGGACAAGACCCAGCGGGCCATCGAGCACATGCTGGACCACGGCTTCAATATTTACACCATAAACTCCACCGGCTGCGACCAGGTGTCGGAACTGGGTAACCCGTTCAACACCAGGATCTACCAGGCCGGGCATTATGGCTTCGGCACGGCCTCCGCGGCGGCCCTGGGGTCCAAGTTCAGCCTGGACCAGGCCTATGAGAACCGCTTCAACAATGTGCTCACCAAGGTCATCGTCTTTGCCGGAGATGGGGCTATTTATGACATCGGCAACGGGCCTTTCAACCATGCCCTGGGGGAGAACTTTGATA
>VGSX01000228.1 GCA_016874895.1 Deltaproteobacteria bacterium | reverse complement strand
AATATGGGGATGCCTGGTTCTCTGCCGGCCATCTTGATCATGGCCTGGATCTGATAATCGGATTCTGATTTCAAGATATGTCGCACCAGTTCCTCCCGTTTTTCCTTGTCAGAGATGGTGCCGGCGTGTTTGTAAAGGCTGCGGAGGGTGTCTTTCGCGCGTTGGTACACCTGGGAAGTCAGGTCCATTTCCCACCTCGCGCCGTTGAAGACCAGCCATCGCTTATTTTCTGGACAGTAGCGCAAGTCCTGACCGTGCCGGGCTATCAACAATTCGGCGTTCCCCAACTCCGTCAGGCGAAACGGGGCTGAAGGAACGGACCCCGGCCTTGAACTCGCTTCCGGTCTTGGGGCATAGCGACCGACGCTGTGGGCGATCTTTTGCACTTCGGCCTCGGTCAGGGGAGGTTCACATTTCTGGAGATTTTCTTCCAGCAAGGCCGCCTCAATAGCTTTCGGGGACATGCCTTTCTGCCGCATGCTTCCAGCCAGTGAGGTGAGGGTGCTGTTCCGTTGTCCTGCCGGAATTTTGTCTCCCCCAACTGTCAGCGTAGTTCTTGTATGCTGCTGTGGGGCTCCGGCTTGGATCAGATGGAGGAGCCAGGCCGGGATAGGGGCAATGACCTTTTCTTCGGGCTGGTGCATGACTTCCCACTCATACGTCCGACCCGAGGCATGCACGGATGGGGGCGCGACGATATAGCCGCCATCTGCCCGAATATCCAATCCGGGCCTGAGATTCACCTTGTTGGGGATGATGCCGCCGGGATGTTGAAACAGAAGATGTCGGCCTCCCCCTCCCGTCAAAGCTTCCACGGTTTCGGGCAAGGGGCCGTATTCTTTTTCCAGGTCCTCCAGTGACTCATCCCCGCCTTTGGGTGAGTCCACGTCCAGGACCACCAGGCCTGAGGCTGTTCCGGTCACGATCGCCACATTGGCCTCGGGCCACAGGTCCCACCAGGTTTTTATCAGGACTTCGTCGGTGCCGGCATTTTTCAGACCTTGGGGCAGATGTTCAAAGTGATACCGGGGATGTTTGCCTATACTGCCGCAATCAGCCTTACCGCAAGAGCACCCTGAGGCTGTGGGGGTGTGCAAGGGGAACACCGGCCAACCTCTCCGGGCATAGGCCAGGGCTGAGGCGAGTGGAGAATCGACTTCCTGGGCCAAGGGTTCTGCGGGTGCGACTTCAGTCTTTTTCCGGTCATTTATTAAGGGTGTTGCGTCCTTCATGTCATATTTTCCTTTTTTCTCATTTTTTAATGGGTGGAATTTTTCCATCTATGCTGGAATAAAAGTTCGGCCCTTCCATTAGTCACATGTAAAGGGCCGATTTCATTGGACACTATTCCGGCTTTCTTATTAATCAGGGCTCTACTTCATCCATTTCAACAAATTTACTCATAAGCTTAAGAGTCCATCGTACGTCCCTGTTTCAAGGCCTCCAACTGTTTTATAACCATCTCTCGGGCAATGACTGCCGCTGAGGTTACTTTGTCCGGGTTTTGTAAATTTTCCTCGGCAGCCATCCTCCGTAAGAGATCCCGGTGATGTTTGGAAATACTGATCATCAGACAAACAAGTCTTTCTTTATTCATGCTGGCGTTCCTCCTTAAGCAGTTTTGTATATGTTCTCAGCACTATGAAACAATAAACTGGGATTCAATCTGACTATTGACTATACAATTTATTCTCATTATTTATATGTTCTGAGGCCGTGAGAACTTATCTCACTCAATGACTGTTTGGTTAAGAGCTCAAAAAGATATTTCCTTCGGCAAACATGAAAACAGGCCAACATGCAGACATGCCGGCCTGATCCAAAAAACGCGAATATTCGCGCTTTTTCGCGTCGGGGGGAAATTACTCTTTTTTCAAAGCGTTCACCCGGTTCTCCAGCTTGGCCATGAAATCCAGGTTCACCAGCTGTTTGTAAAAATGGCCTTCAGGGCCATAGAAATGGTCAAAGCCGATTCCCAACGTTGTCGCCAGGTAGTTTTGCAACTCAGAGCGGAAGGCATACGTGGCCAGATAATGCCTCCTTTTCGGAGGATTATGCACAAACTCGTCCACATAGATCGCCTCGGTCTTGTCCACATTATTTTTGTGGGGATTCCAATACAGGATGGAACCGTAGGCCCCCATCTTGGCGCCCGTGGTGGAATCGCAAGAAAAGATGGGGAGCTTCACCAGGTAATCATATTTGGACGTCCCAAATAGATGCACCTTCACCCCGGCCTGAGCCAAGCGATGTAAGCTGTGAAATTTCTGAAGGAATTATCAATAATTTTCGTTCAGTGCGCCCCGAGCCTCCTTGGGAGAATGTTAACTTCTCAACTTTTCAGAAAATTTGGTCAAATTTCGGCTGAAAAATTGGTAAATTGATAAGTTTAGCCAAGTCAACAAGTTACACACGAAAGCCATCCTGATGTGAGAGTACCGGGGGAGTTCGGAGGATTACCTGGCAGGGCGAACTCCCCCGTTGGATTAGATGGTTTCCTCCTCACCGGTCAGGAGATTGATGATCTGCACCGGTTTTCCTTGGCATACCGGATCGTCAATCTCCTGGGGCTGTGGCAAGTCGGGGCGAGACCCTTCGGTAAAGCTGTCCACCCGATACCGGAAGCCGTTGGAGACTCTCGGGTCCTTTTTCTTGACCACCAGCCTTCTCTTCAAGAGCTCCCCCAGAGCCCGATCAATCGTGGATTTGGACACGCTGGAGCCACCGTCTTCCCGCATGACCTCCAGGATTCCATGTACTGTGGCCCATCCCCTCAGGTCCGGTTGCGCCTCCAAGGTCGCGATGAGTTCCTGATCCCGGGCGTCCCTGGAAATGAAGAGGCCAGTCCTGAACAGGAAGTGCTCATTGAGGCGCTTGATGGCATTGACCACCCGTTCTTGGTCACGGGGCAGCCGGCTTTCATCCCAGCCAAACAGCCTGACCGCGATCTGGTGGAAGATGTGGTACTCCACCTTGGTGGCCGTAAACAGGCCACTGGAAGGTGGGACGATCCCTCCTCCGGGCAAGAGCCTGGGAGAGGCCGGGGAGGGTTTCATCCTTGCATTCCGGAGATCATTCATCCCATAATATCCCCGCCAAATCTCTTCCCCGCTGGCAAAGCCATGGCGATTGATGATGGTGATGACCTCGATGAGCTTGCGGATATACTCCTGTTTTTGGAGGACCTGGGGCGTGGTCACCCCCAGGCCTACGGTTATCTGTTTCAGGAACGGGATGGCCACGGGGACCGGTTGCAACCTCTGGAATTCCCTGGCCAGAAATTGGGCTCGGATTTCCTGTTCCGGATTCGGACCGGTTCGCCAACTCCGCCGGGACAATTCCTCCTCGAGAAACTGAGTATCGGCCTCCAACCGGTCCCGCAGCCCTGGCAGGGTACGGGACCAGTCCGGCTCCGGCAGATCGATCAGCGCCACCACACTGGTGGGGCCGGTGACATGGATTTCCTGGACCAGGAGGAATCCCTCCTCTCGCAACGTGGAAACATCCCTGGCCATTCCCCGGCTCAGGAGCGATCTCACCAGATCCCGGCCTCCTTTCAAGGCATTGATATCGTAGGCGATGACGGTCTTGCCTTGCAGGAGAGAGGGTTGTTGCTGCAGAGTTTTGCGGGCCAGCCGGGCAAACTCCACCTGCAAGTCATGGGGGATGATGCTGCGGGTGACCTCCAGAAATCTCTCCGGATCGGCTTCCGGGTCCTTGGCAATGAACAAGGAAACAGGCCTTCCCACATGGGGGGAGATCATACAGAGGAGGGCCAACAAGGCCTGGGGGAGATGTTGGCGGGCTATCTCTGGTCGGAGAAATTCCGCTGTCCCCAGCCACAGCTGACCCACCGGCCCAGGCCCTGCCTGGGGGATGGATTCGGCAATATATTCAACCACGGCAGGCAACCCGGGTGCACTCGCTTGGGGAAGGGCCGCAGATCTCTCTTCAGGGACAACGTTTTCACTTTTCTCAGTCATTTTCAAACTCCTTAAATTATTCTGTTATAGGGCAGAATGCCTGTCGGGGTTTCACCCAGAAACCATCCGGCCCGGCTTAAGGTTCACTGATACCAGTTGGTGGTCATTGTAGATAACTTGCTAATATGCCAATCTATTTTAACGAGATTCACTAAGTTCACGAGATACATCGCCTTCCTGCGCATCACCTCCAGGCTCAGGCTCCCTTGCCGGTTCTCCAGGCGTCCCGGTGTCATCGGCTTCGCCAGTGGCGCAGGGGTCGGGGCGCATCTGGTAGCGACCGAAGCTAACCTTGTCAACAAAACCATCCCTTACCAAAGCGGCCAGCAGGTTCGCCGCGTTGGTCTTGCTCTTGCCCAAGCCCGCCGCGATGTCCTTGAGCTTCATCGGCGCTTCGGCCTGTTGGAGCAACTGCACCACTGCCCGGCGATCCGGAGTCAAATGGTCTTCCTCCACTTCCTGCAAAACAACCCAGGTGCCGCTCTCCCTGTGAAAAGCCAGGTGCAGGACTCTATCTTCCAGATCCCTCCCGGCAATGGCCAAAGTGGCCTCCAAAAAATCCCGGTGGCGGTCCAGGAACATTACCGTATCCGCTGCCGCCGTCAGACCGGTGGAGCCGCTGACCAGGTTGAACCAGTCGGCGGATTCGGCCTTGCGGGTGTGGTGCAAGAGAACCGCGGCAATCTGGCGCCGGTCCGCCCAGGCCTTGAATCGGGCGATTTCCGCATAATCGGCCTGATACAGGGAGCCTTGCCTTCTGAGACTGCGCAGACGGACCAAGGTGTCGACGACGACCAACCGGGTGCCCGGGTGGGTATTGAGCCAGGTGTCCAGCCGTTCCAGGCCCCCCTGATCGAGGCGCGGCCAATGGAAGGCAAAGTGAAGGGAAGCGGGAGGGGGAGCCTCTCCCAGCATCTTACGCAGGCGGGCTCGCACCCGGCGGTCTGCTTCCTCTAAGGCCAGATACAGGACCCCCTGCGGTGCTCCCCCCTCGATGTCCAACACCTGATTGCCGTTGGCCACGCCCACCGCCAGGTTCAAAGCCAGCCATGTCTTTCCAATTTTCGGCCTGGCGACCAGAAGGGTGAGGCCCGGCAGGATGAGTCCCGGGACAATGGCCGCCGGTGTCGGTATTTCCTCAGCGAAAAGCTCCTGAGCGCTGATGGTCCCCATAATCGAGCTGGTCCTGGCTGATTGATGGTGAATCAGATTTATTAATGATTCTTGCATGATATTCTCATTCCTCTCGTTCTGTGGTTTTGAAATGAAATTTCTCCATTCTGATGACCCCGCTGGGGGCCTATTTCCCGGAAGCCCTCGAGTTCATGGGTATGAGCGGCGCTTCTTGCCGCTGCTGGTCCGCGGAGATTTCATGCCGGGCCAGGAACGAGTCGATGGGGTCCGCTCCATCATCGTTTCTAGTGGCGCCGATCAAGAGCATGATTTTCTGCTTCCCGATCCAAGCGTACCCATGGGCGGCCGTGCAGGAGGCGGTCAGGCGCTTCGTGGACACCTATAACCGGGAATGGCTGGTGGATAAAAACGGCTATCAAAGCCCCTGGCAGGCCCGAGCCAACTGGCTGGCAAAGACCATCAAAGGCCTCCCCACCCGATTGATGGGGAGGCCCGGCCGATTTAACTTTTCATGGATTATCTGCTAGTTCGCCGCCGACACCTCCTTGGCGACCAGCAGGACCGTCTCTTTTTCCCGGTGGTCGCAGATGAACTCCCCCCGCACCTCCAAGGCCTCGCCATTTTCTTTGGTGATGGCGACCTTGAGGATGAGGGTTCCTGCACCCAGAAATCCTTGCCAATCCTGGGAGGGGAGCTGGGAAGTCTGGAGGATCACCGTTACAGGGCACTCCAGGTTATCCTTGATCACGTCCGGCAGGTCGATGTCGGGATGAGCTTCGCGGGGCTGTTCACCGGGATCCTGATTGTCCTGGTCTTCACGGTCAGCCTCTTGGGCGCCGCCGCTGT
>VGSX01000227.1 GCA_016874895.1 Deltaproteobacteria bacterium | reverse complement strand
CGGCACCGGCTTGGCCCAGCCGAAGAGGATGCTGCTCTGGGAAAGGACCAGGATGGCCGGGACCAGGATGGTTCCCACTATATCAATGTGGGGGATGGGATTGAAGGTTAAGCGGCCGTAGAGTTTAGCGGTGGGGTCACCGTTGAGGAGGGCCACGTAGCCGTGCGCCACCTCGTGGACGATGACCGAAAAAAATAAAACTACCACCATTATAATCATTTCCATGGTGCGTCAGGTTCCTTTCAGAAAAGCCTCGGCGGCCAGGCGGAGTTTTTCCAGGCCCTCCGGGCTGTCTGCTTCCAGGTAGAGGCGGACCACCGGTTCGGTGCCCGAGGGGCGCAGGCAGAGCCAACTGCCGTCGGCCAGGATATATTTATGGCCGTCCAGGGTGACATGCTGGCTCACGGGTTGGCCGGCCAGGGTTTGGGGCGGTTTTTTCAATCTGGCCCACAGGTCGGCTTTGGCCTCGGGAGCAAGGGTCAGGTTCAGGCGCCGGGTGTATACCGGGCCTACTTTGGCAAACAGTTCGTCCCGGAGTTCCGGGATGTCTTTCTTTTTCCGGGCCACCATCTCGGCCACCAGGATACAGGCCAGGATGCCGTCTTTTTCCGGCAAATGGCCCCGCATGGTGAAGCCGTCGGCCTCCTCGCCCACCATGGCCACCAAATTCTTGACGATGTAGTCGCCCAGGTATTTGAAGCCCACCTTGGTCTCGTACACCGGCAGGCCATGATAAGCCGCCACCCGGTCGATGAGATGGGTAGTGGCGACGCTGCGGGCCACTCCCTGCTTCCAGCCCCGGGTTTCCACCAGGTAATCCAGCAGCAGGCTCAGGATCAGATTGGCTTCGTGATGTCGGCCTAAACTGTCCACCACCCCGAACCGGTCGGCGTCCGCGTCCACCGCCAGTCCCAGATGGGCCCCGGTGGCTGTTACCCTCTGGCCCAGATGGCTGAGAAATTCGCCGCTGGGCTCCGGACGACTACCCCCGAAATAGGGGTCCCGCCAGTTGTGCACCGTTTCCACCTCTACCCCCGCCTCGGCCAGGAAACGGTCCAGATAACCCACGGCCGTCCCGTAGAGCGGGTCCACCACGATTTTCAATCCGGCCTGGTGGATGAGGCTCACGTCCACTTTAGTGGCCAGGTCCTGAAGATAGTCCTCCAGGGGGTCAATCTCAGTGACCAGATAGCTCTGGCGGGCCTGGTCCAGGGGCAGACGCCGCACCTTTTCCGGGGTTAAGGAGCGGATTTTTTCTTCTATGGCGTTGGTAATCGGCGTGGGGGCCGGCCCCCCCCAATGGGGAGCGAACTTGATGCCATTATATGTGCCGGGGTTGTGACTGGCGGTTATGGTGAGCCCGCCGTCCCGCTGCCCCTGGAGGATGGCGAAGGTCACCACCGGGGTGGGAATGGGATGTCGTCCCAGAAAACAGGAGATGCCATTGCCGGCCAACACCTCCGCGGCGGCGGCGGCGAACTCTTCGGAGAGGAAACGGGTGTCGTAACCGATGACCAGCCCCCGGGAGGTCAAGCCTTCGGTCTTTAAATAATCGGCAATTCCCTGGCAGACCAAACGGGCATTGGCAAAGGTGAAATCATCGGCAATGATGCCCCGCCAGCCGGAGGTGCCGAATTTTATCTTAGTCATGTATAGTTCCTAAAAAAGTCTGAATCCTGTGAATGAGGGAGTATTATTATTTCCCCCTTTTCTAAAGTCAGAAAAGGTAACCAAGCACAGCTTGGCGGGATATCGGGTTCCCAAGTACAACTTGGGAACCAGGGTGAGGGAGAGAGTAACAAAAAAGGGAAAAGACCAAGGCCGGTTTGCCATCTTTTCCCTTTTTTATCACAAAAGCTAACAATTGGAAACGGCTAGGTGCCCATCTCAAAAGAGGCCAGATACTTGATCTGCTCTTCGGTGAGGGTGTCAATGGCCACTCCCATGGAGTCGAGTTTCAGCCGGGCGATCTCCATATCCAGGTCGGCGGGGAGCATGTAGACCTTTTTATCAAAGTTTTGGTAATTCTTGGAGATATATTCCGCGGCCAGGGACTGGTTGGCGAAACTCATATCCATGACCACGGAAGGATGGCCTTCCGCCGCGGCCAGGTTGATGAGTCGGCCTTCTCCCAGGATGTTGACCCGTTTCCCATTGCTCAGGGTGAATTCTTCCACGAATTCTCTGATCTGCCGCCTCTTCACGGTGACGGCCTCCAGTCCGGGCAGGTCCAGTTCCACGTTGAAATGGCCGGAGTTGCAGGCGATGGCGCCGTCTTTCATGGCCAGGAAGTGTTCCTGGCGGATGACGTTGATATCGCCGGTGAGGGTGCAGAAGATATCACCCTGGGGCACGGCCTCGGCCATGGGCATGACCTGAAAGCCGTCCATGATGGCTTCCAGACCCTTGAGGGCGTCAACCTCGGTGACGATGACCCGGGCCCCGGCGCCCCGGGCCCGCATGGCGAACCCCCGGCCGCACCAGCCGTACCCGGCCACCACCACCACGCTGCCGGCCAGCAGGCGGTTAGTGGCCCGCAGGATGCCGTCCACGGTGCTCTGGCCGGTGCCGTAACGGTTATCAAACAAGTACTTGGTCTGGGAATCGTTGACGGCAATAACGGGATAGCGCAAAACTCCCTGGGCCGCCATGGCCTTGAGGCGGATGACCCCCGTGGTGGTCTCCTCCGTCCCGCCCCAGACGTGCTCCAGGAGTTCCTGGCGGGTGGTGTGCAGGGTAAAGACCAGGTCAGCGCCGTCATCCATGGTGATGTGGGGTTTAAGGTCCAAGGCCGCCTGGATGTGCTGATAATAGGTGTCGTTGTCTTCCCCCTTAATAGCAAAAGTGGGAATTCCTTCGTATTTGACCAGATAGGCGGCGACATCGTCCTGGGTGCTCAAGGGATTGGAGGCGCAGAGGGTCACCTGGGCGCCTCCGGCCTTCAAAGTGGACATTAAAACCGCGGTTTCGGTGGTGACGTGCAGGCAGGCTGCCAGACGTATGCCCTGGAGGGGCTTTTCCAGCTGGAAACGCTCGGCAATGCCCCGTAAGACCGGCATGTCGTGCCGGGCCCATTCCACCCGCAGTCTGCCCTGGTCCGCCAGAGCGAGATCTTTGACATCGTAGCCCAGGAGGGCGGCGCTGTCGGTTGCCAATATACTTGCTGCTTCTTGCATCGGTCACCTCATGCCAACAAAGACGCTGCCTCGGGCAGCGGCATAATTACATTCCAGCTTTTTCCTTCAATAAATCGACGCGGTTGGTCTGTTCCCAGGTGAAATCCGGGTCAGGCCGGCCGAAATGCCCATAAACCGAGGTTTTCTTGAAAATCGGGCGCAGCATGTCCAGGTAGCTGATCATGGCCGCGGGTTTAAAACTAAAGGTGCTGCGGATAATTTCCAGGATTTGTTTATCGGGGATAGTTCCGGTATTGTATGTGTAAACCATAATGGACAGGGGTTCGGCAACACCGATGGAGTAAGCCACCTGGACCTCGCACCGTTTAGCCAGCCCTGCAGCGACGATGTTTTTGGCCACATGCCGCAGCATATAAGAGGAGGTCCGGTCCACCTTGGAGGGGTCCTTGCCGGAAAAGGCACCACCGCCGTGGTAACCGGCGCCGCCATAGGTATCCACGATAATCTTCCGCCCGGTGACGCCGCAGTCCCCCAGGGGGCCACCCACCACGAACCGGCCGGTGGTGTTCACCAGAAAGCGAGTGTCCGGCTGCAGCAGTTCCGCCGGAATCACCTTTTTGACCACCTCTTCGATCACTGCTTCTTTTACCTGGGTGTAACTGACATCCGGGTTGTGTTGGGCTGCCACCACCACGGTGTGAATGGAATGGGGGCTGCCATTTTCGTAGCGCACCGTTACCTGGGTCTTGCCGTCAGGTCGCAGGAAAGGGATAATCCCTTGCTTACGCACTTTGGCCAGGCGTTCGGCCAGGCGGTGGGCATACCAGATGGGCATGGGCATCAATTCTTCGGTCTCATCGCAGGCGAAGCCGAACATGAGCCCCTGGTCCCCCGCTCCCTGCTCCGGGAAGAGTCCCCGTCCGTCCACGCCGATGGCGATATCCGGTGATTGTTTGTCCAGGGAGGTAACCACGGCGCAGGTTTCCCAATCAAATCCCATGGATGAATCGTTGTAGCCGATTTCTTTAATAGTATTGCGGACAATGCTGGGGATATCCACAATGGCCGTGGTGGTGATCTCTCCAGCGATGAACGCCAGTCCCGTGGTCACCAGGGTTTCGCAGGCAACCCGGGCATATTTATCCTGGGAGATAATCGCGTCTAAAACTGCATCGGAAATCTGATCGGAGATTTTATCGGGGTGCCCCTCGGTGACTGACTCGGAGGAAAACAGAAAATCAGTTATGGCCATGCTGCCGGCTCCTTATGGCAAGAATAAGTCTGACCGGGATACCCCGGCCTCAAAAGAACAATCGGAATTTTTCGGAAACTGCGGCGCCGGCTTCCAGCCCATACCTGGTACCCTTGCCTCAGGCCTGTTTCAGCATCGCCTTGTTCATTTCCTGCGGGATTTATAATCATGGGTGTCAGGCTGGAATGGAGTCCAAGACGCACTGCGATGATGTCCCGGAATTTGGAGGGTAATCCCCGCTTCCGGGGCCGAAACTCATCTGACGGCGCCATAATTCGATTTTTAAACCTGTTAATTATATGCCAAAAAGAATCATGCTGACAACATTTTTTTTATGGTGGGCATTTTCGGACGGTTGTGGGCATCCACGTAAACGATCTGAGGCTGGCGACCTTCCAGTTCCGCCGCGGTCATGGCGGCAAAGGTGGTGATGATGATTAAATCGCCGGGCATACCTTTCCGGGCTGCGGCGCCGTTCAGGCAGATGACGCCGCTGCCGGCCTCGCCCAAGATGGCGTAGGTCTCGAAGCGCTCGCCATTGTTGATGTTGTAGACATAGACCATTTCATAGGGCAGGATGTCGGCCATTTCCATGAGGCGGCTGTCTATGGTCAGGGAGCCTTCGTAGGTAAGGTTGGCCTCGGTGATGGTGGCTCGATGAATTTTGGATTTTAACATGGTACGAACCATTTTAGGGCACCTCTAACAGGATATTGTCAATGAGCCTTGTTTGGCCCACCCAGGCGGCCACGGCCAGCCGGGCCGGTCCGTGGATGGTGTCGATTTCTTTTAGGGTCTGGCTATCCACCAGGGCCAGATAATCCAGGTTAATGGGGGGATCGCAGGTGAACATGGGTTTAAGGGCAGTGAATAGTCGGTCCCGAGAGCGTTCCCCGTTAGCCGCCAGATCTCTGGCCTTGAACAGGGCCTGGGATAGACTAAGAGCAGAGGCGCGCTCTGCCGGGCTCAGAAAGACATTGCGGGAACTCAGGGCCAGCCCGTCGGCTTCGCGCACCAAAGGCCGGCCCACCACCTGTACCGGCAGGTTGAGGTCGGTAACCAACTGTTGCAGAGTGACGAGCTGCTGATAATCTTTCTCCCCGAAGACGGCCACCTGGGGCTGCACCAGATTGAAAAGCTTGAGCACCACCGTGGCCACCCCCCGGAAATGAATGGGGCGGGAGGCCCCGCAGAGCCCCCGGGTTACTTCTTCCACGGTGACAAAAGTCTGAAACCCTGGAGGATACATTCCGGTGGTATCCGGGGCAAAGATGACATCTACCCCCACCTCTCGGGCCAAGGAGCAGTCTCTGTCAAAATCACGAGGGTAGCGGTCCAGATCCTCCTGGGGGCCGAACTGGGTGGGATTGACAAAGATGCTGACCACCAGGTGATCCCCCCGGCTGCGGCCGTATTCCATGAGGCTCAGATGGCCCTGGTGAAAATAACCCATGGTGGGCACCAAAACGATGGTTTCCCCCCGGCCCCGCCACGCCAGGGCCAGATCCTGCATGTCCTGAAGATCGCGTATGACCTGCATATTCCGGAAAGGCCACCTCAAAAAAAAAACTCCAGA
>VGSX01000226.1 GCA_016874895.1 Deltaproteobacteria bacterium | reverse complement strand
CCGGGAGGACAACCGCACCGTGGTGGTGGTAAAACCGGTGTCGTCTGAGGAAAATGCGGCGCTGGGGACGGTGTGTTAAAGTGGTCAGTGGTCAGTGGTCAGTGGTCAGTGGTCAGTGGCCAGTGGCCAGTGGTCAGTGGTCAGTGGCCAGTGGTCAGTGATAAGGTTTGTTGCGGTTGACTTATTACCAGGAACATTTAGTTGATTCATTCTTCCCCTCTCTCCCATTGGGGCTGAGCATTACCCACAAGTAGGGAAATTTAGTAGCGCCGACCTCCAGGTCGGCGCCTCACCAGCATAGACCTGGAGGTCTGTGCCTACTGTCGAGATGAAGCAGATTTCAATGAATATCAAGTTGTTCTCCTAATTCCCAAGTTGGACGGAAGAACCCCATATCCCGCCAGGCTGTGCTTATCTTCCTTGCTTTAAGGTTTTGGGTAATGGTAAGCATCGGGGGAGAGGGCCAGGGTGAGGGGGAAAAGTTAACCTATTTCACGCCCTCAGTAATATTTTTCTGACAGCATAAGGATAACTCATGCCAGCTAAAGATGATTTTCTGACGGAAATATATAGTCATGGTCTCGCCAACCAGATGCGGGTGGTGGGGATGGAATATAGCCGCGTCCCCTGGGTGAGTCTGACCTTCATGGCCAAACGCGGTTCCGAGGCGGATCCCGCGGGCAAAGGCGGGGCCGCCGATTGCCTGGCCGAATGCCTGACCCTGGGGACCCAGAAGCGGGACCAACTGGAACTGGCCCTGGCCACGGAAGGACGGGGGGCCATGCTCCGGGCGCACGGGACGTGGGATCACACCCTCATCAGCCTGGAGGGACTGGCCGAGGATTTCCCGGACCTGTTGGCCCTGTTGGCGGAAATCGTCCAGGATCCCGGCTTTCCCCAGGAGGAATTCGCCTTTTTGCAGGAGCGCCGCCAGGCGGAGTTAATTCACCTCCTGGATGATCCCCGGGAGGTGGCCAACCGCACTTTTTTGCCCCTGTTATTCGGAGACGCACCCTACGGTCATCCCCCGGACGGCAGCCCCGCTTCCCTGGCGGCTTTAAGCCTAGAAGATCTGCAGGTTTTTTATCAACAGCAGTTCTCCCCCCCGACAAGCAGCCTGGTGGTGGTGGGCATGGTGCCGGAAGCCCAGGTCGTGGCCGCGGCCGAGCAGCTCTGGGGGGCCTGGCCCGGGTCCGCCCAGCCGACGCCGTCTTTGCAGCAGACCGCGGAGGTTGCCGCGCGCCCTGGCATTTATCTCCTGGACCGCCCGAATCTGACCCAGAGTGAGATCCGCTGCGGCCATCTGGGGGTGCCCCGAAACAATCCGGATTATTTTCCGCTCCGTCTGGTGAATTATATTCTGGGCGGCGGCGGTTTTTCCTCCCGGCTGATGATGCGCATCCGGGCCGAAAAGGGTTTAACTTATGGCATTCGCAGCCAGTTTCATTTCCGCCGGGCCCCGGGGCCGTTTATCATTTCCACCTTCACCCCGGCGGAGCACACGGCCACGGTGCTCCAGGAAATAAAGGCTGTCATGGCGGCCGTGAAAGGGGAGGGCGTGGCCCCGGCAGAGCTGGCCGACGCCCAGAGCTATTATGTGGGCAGTTTTCCCCTGAGCCTGGAGACCCCCGGCGGCCTGGCCCGGCAATTAACCAGCATCGAATTGCACGATTTAGGGAACGATTACCTCAAACTCTATCGCCCGCGGGTTCTGGCCGTGGACCAGGAGGTCGCCCAGGACGCAGCGCAGCGGCATCTGCACCCGGAGGACCTGGTGATGCTGGTGGTGGGACCGGCTGCCAAGTGTGCCGATGAATTAGAAAAAATCGGTCCGGTGCAGGTGCTCCAGGATATCTAATGAACTTATGTTCTTTGAGGCTTTCCTTCAGAACATGCGGCGCTTCCGGCCAATACCTGGGCGCCAGGTGGCCACATTTTTTTTATTGACAAAATTACTGGTGAGAATGTTATAATTGCGGTGTTTGTGAAAAAAAGGATAAATCTCACATTGCTTATCTAATACAAAGGGAGGAAGTATTCATGCACAAAACCCCGTTACTGGATCAACTTGAATCCGGTCCTTTCCCGAGCTTCGTCACGGATCTAAAACGCCTGGCCGCCACGAAGCCTCAGGTAAACGACCTGCTGGGGCAGTTGGAAAGATCTTATGTGGAAAAAATCACCCACTGGAAACACGGCGGCATCGTGGGTGTGCTGGGTTATGGTTCCGGCATCATCGGCCGTTACTCCGACCTGCCCGATGAATTCCCCGGTCTGGAACATTTTCACACCATGCGGATCAACCAGCCCTCCGGGTGGTTCTACACCTCCACCGCTTTGCGGGAACTGTTTGATATCTGGGATGAGCATGGCAGCGGCGTTCTCAACCTGCACGGCGCCACTGGCGACGTTATTTTCCTGGGCACCCGCACCGAAGAGTTGGAACCGGCTTTCCAGAAATTGACCGCCAAAGGCTGGGATATCGGCGGCTCCGGGTCCGCCTTTAGGAGCCCTTCTTGCTGCTGTGGTCCGGCCCGCTGCGAATGGTCCTGCTATGACACCATGGAAGCCTGTTATCAGTTGACCCAGGAGTTCCAGTTCGACCTGCACCGCCCCTCCTATCCTTATAAATACAAACTCAAATTCTCCGGCTGCCCCAACGACTGCGTCGCTTCGGTGGCCCGTTCCGACATGTCCATGATCGGCGTCTGGAAAGATGATATCCGCATCGACCAGGCGGCCGTGGCGGCCTACATCGGCGGCGAATTGAAACCCAAGGGCGGCGGCGCCAATCTGGACAAACTGGATGTCCAGGCTGATGTCGTGGACCTGTGCCCCACCCAGTGCATGCTGCTGGACGGCAAGACCCTGAAGATCAACAACAAAGAGTGCAATCACTGCATGCATTGCATCAACCTGATGCCCCAGGCCCTGCGCCCCGGCACCGATGCGGGCTGCACCGTGCTGCTGGGCTCCCATGCCCCCATCCTGGAAGGCGCCCAGATGAGCTGGGTCATCGTGCCCTTCATGCGTATGGAGGAGCCTTATGACGAACTTAAGGAACTCACTGCCAACATCACCGAGTGGTGGTCCGAGCACGGCAAAAACCGGGAGCGCGTCGGCGAACTCATCATGCGGTTAGGCATGCGGGCCTTCCTGGAAGCCGTGGGCCTGCCGCCGGTGCCCCAGACCGTCAGGGTTCCCCGGGCCAACCCCTTCTTCTTCTGGCATCAGGCCGACTTCGATGCCGAGGACGCAGGCCGCAAATACCACACCACCAAGTAATCAGAAGTAGTATGAGAGATTGCCCCAATCGAACCGTAAAGGTAAGGAGGAATTAATAACATGTCCGAACGGCTTACAGATATCGGCCCCCCGCATTACAGCAAATTCTTGCCGCAGGTTATCAAAGATAACTACGGCAAGTGGAAATATCATTTGATTCCGGAACCCGGTGTGCTGGTACATGTTTCCGAAACCGGTGCGGAACTTTACTCAGTGCGCGTCGCCTCCCCCCGGATTATCTCCACTATTTTTGCTCGGGACCTGTGCGACATCGCCGATCAATATTGTGGCGGTTATTTGCGTTTCACCAGCCGCAACAATGTGGAATTCCTGGTGTCCGACAAAGCTCAGCTGGAACCCTTGAAGGCCGAATTAGTGAAACGGGGCCTGCCCAAAGGCGGCACCGGCCATTCCGTCACCAACATCGTTCATACCCAGGGTTGGATTCACTGCCATACCCCGGCCATCGATGCCTCGGGTGTCGTTAAGGCCGTCATGGACGACCTGTTCGAATATTTCGGTTCCCATGAACTTCCGGCCCAGGTCCGCATCTCCCTGGCCTGCTGCCTGAACATGTGCGGCGCGGTGCACTGCTCCGACATCGCCATCTGCGGCGTGCACCGGACGGCTCCGAAAATCCTGCATGACAAGTTGCGGCACTTGTGCGAAATCCCCACGACCATCGCTTCTTGTCCCACCGGCGCCATCCGGCCGCATCCCGACAAGAGCCTGAAGTCCGTGGAAGTTAAAGAAGAACGGTGCATGTATTGCGGCAACTGCTACACCATGTGCCCGGCTCTGCCCTGCTTCGACTCTGAAAAGGGTGGCGTGGCCCTGCTGGTGGGCGGCAAAGTCTCCAACGCCAAGAGCGCCCCGATGTTCTCCCGCCTGGCGGTGCCTTATATTCCCAATGACCCGCCGCGTTGGCCGGACACCGTGGCCACCATCCGCAAGATCCTCGTTACGTATGCTGAAAGCGCCCTGAAATATGAGCGCGTCGGCGAGTGGGTGGAGCGCATCGGTTGGGAAAAATTCTTTGAAGTCTGTGATATTCCTTTTACCTTCCAGCATATTGACGACTATAAATTCCAGGCGTATGATACTTATAGAACGTCTATGCATTTCAAATTCTAAGCAGGTGGTTTCAATGGCACTCCCCAAAGAAGAACTTGTAGAATTTATCTACAAGATGGTCGAAAAGGCCCAGGGCAAAAAACAGCTTAAAGCCAAAGACATCGAAAAGTTGGTTCTTAAGGAACACCCTGATCAACCCAAGAATGACGTCAAGTACGCCATCAAGGATCTTATTGACGGCGGCCGGTGCGTTTACACGTATTTCGGCGGCAGTTTCGTCGAAATTCCCCACGTGGAAGGCGCTGCCAAACACTAATGGCCCGCTCCTGTCCCCGTCTGGTGCTCACCGCCCTGCGCGGCGGCTCCGGCAAGACCACCATAACCCTGGGATTGCTGGCAGCCTGGCGGCAACGGGGACGGGATGTCGTACCCTTTAAAAAAGGGCCCGACTACATCGACCCGGCGTGGCATGCCTTGGCATCCGGGAGGCCCTGTTACAATCTGGACCCGTTCTTCATGGGACGGGACCAGATGCTCTATTCCCTGGCGCATCATACCGCCGACGCGGCAGGGGCGCTCATCGAAGGCAACCGAGGCCTGTACGACGGTCTGGACGCAGCCGGCGCTTTTAGTACGGCAGAACTGGCCAAATTAATACAAGCTCCAGTGGTGCTGGTAGTCGATTGCACCATGACTACCCGCACCGCTGCAGCTATCGTCCTGGGCTGCCAGAAATTCGACCCCGAGGTGGATATCCGGGGGGTTATCCTCAACCAGATTGCCCGCCCGCGCCACGAAGGGGTTTTGCGTGCCTCCATCGAGCAGTACTGCGGTATCCCGGTCCTGGGGGCCCTGCCCCGTTTAAAATGTGCGGTTTTTCCCGAACGGCATATGGGACTGGTGCCGCCTCAGGAGCACGTCGCGGCCTGCCAGGCCGTGACCACCGCCCAGAATCTGGCGGAAAAATACCTGGATCACGAACGCCTCTGGGAAATCGCCCGAAGCGCCCCGAGCTTACCCACCACCACCTATCGTCCTCCCTACGAACTGACCTCACAGCCCGACCCGGTGGCCATCGGCATTATCCGGGACGCGGCCTTCCAGTTTTATTATCCCGAAAATCTGGAAGCCCTGGCCGGATTAGGGGCCCGCGTGGTGGAGATCAACGCCCTCCAGGACGATGTCCTGCCCCCCCTGGACGGGCTCTACATCGGCGGCGGTTTTCCCGAGACCAACGCCGCGGCCCTGGCCGCTAATCAAAAGTTCCGGCAGTCCCTCAAGGACGCCATTGAAGGCGGGTTGCCCGTGTATGCCGAATGCGGGGGGTTAATGTATCTGGGCGAACATATCATTGTCCGGGAGCAGAGCCACCCCATGGTGGGGGCCTTGCCCTTCACCGTGCTCCTGGAAAAGAGGCCCCAGGGGCATGGCTATACGGTCATCGCAGTGGACCGCCCCAATCCCTTTTTCCCCCCCGGAACCAGACTGCTGGGGCATGAATTCCACTATTCCCGGATAATCGACAGCGACCTGGAGAGATTAAACCTGGTATTCCGGTTGGAGCGGGGTCATGGCATCACCGGCCAGTGGGACGGCATCAGCTACAAAAACGTCCTGGCCACCTACAGCCACGTGCACGCCCT
>VGSX01000225.1 GCA_016874895.1 Deltaproteobacteria bacterium | reverse complement strand
GCGTTGTCGTCCACTACCAGAGCTTTCAACCCCCGGAGAGATTGCATCGGCAGAGAGGGTTTTCTTGCCTTTCCCAGGCCCAGCCCGAACTGGGCGGTGAAAAAAAACGTGCTTCCCTGACCGTGGGAGCTCTGAACCCAGATTTCGCCGCCCATGAGCTCCACCAGGTGCTTGCTGATGGTCAGCCCCAGGCCGGTACCGCCGTATTTCCTGGTAGTGGAGGCATCCCCCTGGGAAAAAGCCTGAAAAAGTCGGCTGAGCTGCTCCTGATCCATGCCGATGCCGGTGTCCCGCACCGAGAATTGCAACCGCACCTGATCCTCCCGGTGCCAGACCATCTCGGTGGAGACCACGATTTCCCCGGTCTCGGTAAATTTCACGGCATTGTTGGTCAGATTGAGCAACACCTGCCCCAGGCGCAAGGGATCTCCCACCAGGAACCGGGGTACCTCGGGGTTGATTTTAAACAGGACCTCCAGGTGAGGCTTGGTCTGGGCCTTCACCGAGACAAGGGTGGCTAAATTATCCAGGACTTCTTCGAGATCGAATTCCACTTTCTCCATGGCCAGCTTGCCGGACTCGATCTTGGAGAAATCCAGGATGTCATTGATCAAGCCCAGCAGGTTGTTGGCCGAGTTCTTGATTTTCGTGAGGTATTCCTGTTGCCTGGGAGTCAACTGGGTTTTGAGGGCCAGATGGCTCATGCCGATGATGGCGTTCATGGGGGTGCGGATCTCATGGCTCATGTTGGCCAGAAACTCGCCCTTGGCCTTGGTGGCGGCCTCGGCGGCTGCCTTGCTCTGGGCCAGCTCCGCCAGGGCCTTCTGCCGTTCCTCCACCATCTGATTGGCAGCCCGGGCCAATTGTTTGAATTCCTGAAAACTCACCTGTTCCGGCTCAATCCGGGTGGCGGTCGTGGCCGCCTCCTGGAAAAAGGTCACGAAGGCCGCGAAATTGGCGTTTACTTTATAGGCGATAATCAAAAAGGAAGTGGCCAGGAGCAAAAACAACAGGAGCAGCGTGCCGATTAGAAGCCTTAAATATAACATGCCCCGATACTCATGGGCCGCCATCTCCCGGGTGGTGCGGTCGGTGAGCATGGTAAAAAATTCATTGATGGGCTGCATGATCTCCGCCCGCTCCTGGTGGTAGGCGTCATCATGCAGGAGGCGAACAGCCAGTTCCCGGTCCGGTTCCCCCTGTTTGGTGAACTCGCCGTACTCGTCAATATACAGGCCCTTAACCGCATGGATGGCCATAGTTTCGGTTTTTACCAGGGCCTTGGATTTTACCTCCGCCTCCAGCAACTTGCTGAACTCCGCCCAGGTAATGCCGATATTGGTGAGCATCTGGGTAAGCGAGATGGGTTCCCCGGTGGGTTGGGGCGCCTCTCCGGTGGCTGCCAGCAGATCCCAGTAGATCCGTTCATACCGGTCCGGCCGCGGTTTCCTGCCCTCCCGGATCGCCAGGATATCCCAGTAATATTGCTCGTATTTAGGATCTTCGGTGATGACGTAGGTTCGGGCAAAGCGGGCCAGATCATTCACCGACTGCCGCAGGAGATCGGCCAGCCGATAGGATTGAAACCGGATCTTCTGGGTCCGCTCCAGGGCCCGGGCATTGAGAAAGAGCAGGATAGCCAGGACTCCCAGGGCAATCATGGCCAGGAAAAAAGTCCCGAACATTATCTGAAATAACCTTCTTAAGGTCATGGCTTACTCCTCGCTGTTCCTCACTTTCCTTGTGTAACAAGAAGAAAGATATGGGGGGGCTGATGACTTAGTACAATTGCATCAACTTTCCCTTTCCCAGCCGCCCCCCAGGGCCTTGTAGAGGGCGATGAGATTGGTGGCCAGGGTGCGGGTGCTCTGGACCAGGGCCTCCTCATTGACGAAAAGCTGACGCTGGGCCGTCAGCACGTTCAGAAAATCGGTCTTGCCGGCCAGGTACAGCTTCATGGACAATTCCACGGCGCGGCGGTTATTTTCCACTGCCTGGACCAGCGATTGCCGGTGCTCCTGTTCTTTGGCATAGGCCACCAGGGCGGTTTCCACATCCTTCAAGGCCGTCAGGACCGTTTTCTGATAATTGAGGAGTACCTCTTCCTGGCGGGCTTCCTGAAGAGCAATGTTCCAGCGGATGCGCCCCCCGGCAAAGATCGGCCAGGTGACGCTGGGTCCGAAGGACCAGAAGTTGCTGTCCGTGGTGCCCAGGAAATTTATTTCCCGGGCGGAAAAGCCCCCTTTGCCGGTGAGGAAAAACCTGGGGAACAGGTCCGCGGTGGCCACGCCGATGCGAGCCGTGGCGGCATGAACCTGGGCTTCGGCCCGGCGGATGTCCGGCCGGCGCCGAAGCAGGTCCGAGGGCAGCCCCACGGGGATTTCCGGCGGGCTGGGGGGGATTTCCTGCGGCCGGGACAGCATGTTTTCCAGGGAGCCGGGGTTCTGACCCAGCAACACCCCCAGGCTGTAGATGGCGGCCCGGGCCGAGGACTCCAGGAGCGGTATCTGGGCCGTGGTGTTGGCCACCTGGGCGTCTGCGTTCACCACGTCCAGGCGGCTGACAAAACCGGCCTCAAAACGTTTATGGGTGATGCGGGCGGTTTTTTGCTGTGCTTCCAGATTGCGCCGGGCAATAGCCAGTTGTTGCTGAATCCCGCGCAGAGTAAGATAATTGGTCCCCACCTCCCCTGCCAGGGTGACCAGCACGTCCCGGCGGTCCTCCACTGCGGCCTGCAAATCAGCGCTGGCGGCCTCCAGGGTGCGCCGGGTGCCCCCGAAGATGTCCAACTCCCAGGAGGCGTCCAGACCGACCTGAAAGAGATCCCGGGTCGCGGCCGCAGAGGTGACCACCGGCGTGCCCCCGGAACTCACCGCGGCACTGGAGCCGCTGCTCCTCTGGTGGAAAACCGAGGATTGCACTTCAGGCCAGAGACCTGCCCCCGCCACACCCCGGGCGGCCCGGGCCTGGCGGATCCGGGCTTCGGCCTGGGCCAGGTCAAGATTGACCTCCAGGGCCGTCTCCACCAGGGAGGTCAGGGTGGGGTCCTTGAAATTACGCCACCAGGCGGTCAGTTGGGCCGGATCGGTGGTGGTTCTGCTCTCCTGGGCGGCCGTAACCACCTCCTGGCCGCTCCAAGCAGCCGGCGCCTCCACCCGGGGCGGGCGAAAATCCGGCCCCACGGCGCAGCCGAACGAGGTGACAACCACAAGGGTGGGTAAGGAAAAGCGTCCCAGGTTAAATATTTTTCCCCAAAGGGCACTCATTCGATGATCTTTCAGGAGTCAGGCATTGTTCAAATCCCACCGCAGAGGCGCAGAGGCGCAGAGGAAGAGAGATAGGTATCAGGCGCCTAGCAACTTATTTGACCAAAAATCTCTGCGCCCTTGGCGTCTCTGCGGTGAAAAACCAACCTTATATCTCTAACCGAAACCGAAACCCTACTCATAACGCAGGGCGTTGATGGGATCCAGCCGGGAGGCCTTCCAGGCCGGGTAGTATCCGAAGATAACCCCCACCGTGACGGAAACCGCAAAGGCCACCAGTATGGCCGCCACCGACAGCTCCGTGGGCCATTGCAGCAGCCCCCGGATGAGGATGGAAATCCCCCGCCCCAACAGGATGCCCACGATCCCGCCGCAAAAACACAACAGGACGGCCTCCGTCAGGAATTGTTGCAAAATATCCCGGCTCCAGGCCCCCACGGCCAGGCGCAGGCCGATTTCCCGGGTCCTTTCGGTCACCGATACCAGCATGATGTTCATGATGCCGACGCCGCCCACCACCAAAGAAATCAAGGCCACGGCCAGGAGCAGCTTGGTCATCAGGGTGGCGGTGGAGGACAGGGCCGAGGTCATTTCGGTCATGTCCCGGATCTGGAAATCGTCGGGGGCGTCCTCCCGGAGACGGTGCCGTTCCCGCAGCAACTGGGTGATCTGCCGGATAGCCAGGGGAGTTTCCTGGGTGGAGCGGGCCGCCACGATGATCTGGTCCACGTTGGCGAACCGCACGGGCAGGGGATTATTGGCCGCCTGGCTGGCCGAAGGCGCCGGATACAGATTCAGGCCCGTGCTGGGATAGAGCCGGTTCAGAGTGTTAACCTGCTGAGTGGTGCCGGAAGTGGTGGTGGTCTGCTGGGCGCTCTGATTGACGTTCGTCAGGGCGGTACGGGAGACCCGATACCTGATGGTGGTCCACGGGGCTAAAAGGATATCATCCTGATCCACCCCCATCATATTGGCGCCTTTGGCGCTCAGGATCCCGATTACCTTGAAAGTGATATTATTGACCCTGATCTCTTTATTGAGCGGGTCTTCTCCCTGAAAAAGCTCCCGTACCAGCCTTTGGCCCAGCAAACACACCTTGCTGCCGTTGCGCACGTCCTGTTCCGTGAAGACCTCGCCCGCGGCCAGGGGCCACTGGCGCACATCCAGAAATGTCGGAGTGCTCCCGTAAACATAGATGGGCACCCAGTTGCGGTTCCCGTAGATGATCTGGGTGCGCGCCCGGACTACCGGGGCCACGGCCCTGACCGCAGGAGCCTCCTTAAGGATGGCCTCCGCATCTTGAGGCGTCAGGGTTGTGGCGGTACCGATGCCGAAGCTGACCCCGCCGCTGGCTGCGGTACCGGGCAGGACCAGCAGGTTGTCGGCCCCCATGCTGGCAATGGTCCGGTTGATGGCAGAGGCCGAGCCCCGGCCGATCTCCATCATGGCAATGACCGCGGCCACGCCGATGATAATCCCCAGGGCCGTCAGGGCGGCCCGCATAATGTTTCGGCGCAGGCCGTGGAGGGCCGTGCGCACTAGCCGATGCAGTCGGGAGCTGTTCCAGTGACTGGACCGGTCAGCCTCATTGTCCTCTGATGCGGGGGTTTCCGGAGACGCGGCCTCTCCCCCGGTGTCCGCTTCAACCATGCCGTCGCTGATGCGAATGATCCGCTTGGCGTAGCGGGCCACGGCTTCATCGTGGGTGACCAGAATAATGGTGACGCCTTCATCATTAAGGCGTTGAACTAACTCCAGCACCTCGACGCTGGTCTTGGAATCCAGGTTGCCGGTGGGTTCATCGGCCAGCACAATGGTGGGATGGTTCACCAGGGCCCGGGCAATGGCCACCCGCTGCTGTTGGCCCCCGGAAAGCTGGGAGGGCTCGTGGTCCAGGCGTTCCCCCAACCCCACCCGCTGCAGCAGTTCCTGGGAGCGGCGGAGCGCCGCGTCATCCGAAAGATTAACGCCGTTATAGGACAGGGGCATGAGGACGTTTTCCAAGGCGCTGGTGCGGGGCAGCAGATTGAAGGTTTGAAACACGAAGCCTAATTTTTGGTTGCGCAACTGGGCCCGGTCATCGGCGGACAGGTCGGTTACCTCCTGCCCCGCCAACCGGTAAGATCCGGAGGTAGGCCGGTCCAGGCAGCCCAGGATGTTCATGAGGGTGGTTTTCCCCGAACCCGAGGCCCCCATCAGGGCCACAAACTCTCCCCGTCCCACCTCGAAGGAGACGCCCTTGAGCACCGGCACCTCCACCTGGCCCATCTGGTAGGTTTTATGAATATCATGCAGTTCTATGAGCTTCATGAGAATTTAGGCTCACCCCGATATTAGTGCCGCTGCTGCTGGGGCCGGCGGTCCCGGAAAAGTGTGGGGGTAAAAGGGCTGCGAGGCCCTGAAACCATTTCCCCGGGGGAGGCCTCGGCCACTACTACTTCCAGACCTTCAGTGAGCTCAGAACCCCGGATTTCGGTCATAGTCCCGTCACTCAAACCCACCTGGACCTCGAGCGGTTGGACAAAAGAGCGCTGGGGGATCCACAAAGTCCCCTGGCCCCAGGCCGGGTCCCGATCCTGGGCCGACGCCGCTCCAACCCCGACCTTGCCGGGCTTTTCTGAATCTGTGGACCTGGTGCGAAATGCCGGGGCCACCTGTTCCGGTTGCGGCAGCCAGCGCAGGGCCGCATTGGGCGCCAGCAGCACATCGGGCCGGGTGGCCAGCAGAAATTTGACGTTGGCCGTCAAATAGGGCATCAGCCGGCC
>VGSX01000224.1 GCA_016874895.1 Deltaproteobacteria bacterium | reverse complement strand
CCGGTTTCCACCAATCAGGAAGGCATCTATGTCTGCGGCGCTTTTCAGAATCCCAAGGCCATTCCCCGTTCCGTCACCGAGGCTTCCGCGGCGGCTTCGGCCGCGGCCAAGAACCTGGTGGAGGCCCGGGGCAGCCTGACCAGGGAAAAGACTTATCCGGCGGAACGGGACGTCGGCGGCGAAGAGCCCCGGGTAGGCGTCTTTGTCTGCTCCTGCGGCATTAATATCGCCAACACGGTGAATGTCCCGGAACTGGTGGAATACGCCAAGACCCTGCCCGGCGTTCATTATGTGGAAAACAACCTGTTCTCCTGCTCCACCGACACCCAGGTGACGATGGCCGACAAAATCAAGGAAGCCGGCCTGAACCGCATTGTCGTGGCCGCCTGCACCCCCCGGACCCACGAGGCCCTGTTCCAGGACACTTTGCGGGAAGCGGGCCTGAACGGCTACCTCCTGGAGATGGCCAACATCCGCAACCAGAATTCCTGGGTGCATACGAAAAACCCTGAGGCCGCAACGGTCAAGGCCAAGGACCAGCTGCGCATGGCGGTGGCCAAGGCCCTGCGGGACTATCCCCTGCAGCGCCTGTCGGTGCCGGTCACTCAGAAGGCCCTGGTCATCGGCGGCGGCCTGGCGGGAATGACTGCGGCCCTGGATTTTGCCCACCGGGGTTATGAGACCGTGCTGGTGGAAAAAACCGGCAAGTTGGGGGGCAACGCCTGGCACCTCAACAAGACCTGGAAAGGCGAGGATATTCAGGCCAACCTGCAGCAGATCATCGCCAAGGTGGAGAATCACCCCAAGGTCACCATCCTGAAAAATGCCGAGGTCAAGAGCGTCAGCGGTTCCGTGGGCAGTTTCAGCAGCGACCTGGAAGCCGGCGGCAAAACCCTGACGGTGAACTATGGCGTCGCGGTCCTGGCCACCGGCGCCGAAGAACTCAAGCCTCGGGAATATCTCTTCGGCCAGGACCGCAGGGTAATGACCCACCTGGAGTTCGACGCCGAACTGCGGGAGCGCTCTGCCAACGTGGCCAAGGCCGACAGCGCGGTTTTCATCCAGTGCGTGGGGTCCCGGGAGCCGGAGCGGCTTTACTGCAGCCGGGTCTGCTGCACCCACTCGGTGCACAGCGCCATCAAGTTGAAGGAACTCAATCCCGACATGCAGGTTTATGTGCTCTACCGGGATATCCGCACCTACGGCGAACGGGAGGACCTGTATACCAAGGCCCGGGACCTGGGTGTGGTCTTCATCCGTTTTCACCTGGAAGACAAACCCAGGGTCTTTCAGGAAGGCGGCGAGCTCATGGTGGAGATCATGGATCCCATCGTGCAGCTGCCGGTGCGCCTGCCGGCGGATTACCTGGTTTTGGCCTCGGCCATCGTGCCCCGGGATACCGGGAACCTCCTGGGACTCTACAAGTTCGGGGTTAATGCCGACGGCTTTATCAACGAGGCCCATCCCAAGCTGCGGCCGGTGGACATGACCGTAGACGGCCTGTTCGTGGCCGGTTTGTGCCACCATCCCAAACCCATCGACGAATCCGTGGGCCAGGCCATGGCTGCGGTTTCCCGGGCCGGGGTGGTCCTGGTCAAGGAGCGTATGTCCCTGGATGCCATCAAGTCCTTTGCCACGGAAAAATGCGACGGTTGCGCCCTCTGTGTGGACGTCTGCCCCTACATGGCCATCAAGATCGAGGAATATAAAGACAACGGCCACAGCCATCGGCGCATCGCCACGGACAAGGCCCTGTGCAAGGGCTGCGGCCTCTGCGCCGCCACCTGCCCCAAGGGCGGCGTGGAAATCCACGGCTTCACCCTGGATCAATTACAGGCCCAGGTGGACGCGGTGGTTGACAGCGTGGAAAGTGCTTAAGGGCGGTGGTCAGTGGTCGGTGGTCAGTGGTCAGTGGTCAGTGGTCAGTGGATAGTTGCTCGTTTAAAAATAATTCTTCTGACTCCGGCAAGTCGATGGCTAAAAAGTCGATGGCTAAAAAGTTAACCACAGTGCGGCGCTAGTCTTCCCCCCATTCCCCTCTCCCCCTCCGGGGGAGAGGATCAGGGTGAGGGGGAGTGTAATAAGTTCACCGCACGCAGCAATAAGAGCTAACAAGTTTTTCCTGGAGGGTTTTATGTCAGACAATTACGAACCGGTTATCCTCGGTTTTCTGTGCAACTGGTGCGCCTATGCCGGCGGCGACCTGGCCGGCGTCTCCCGGTTGCAGTACCCGCCCAACATGCGGGTCATCCGGACCATGTGTTCCGGCATGGTGCATCCCCGGCTGGTGGTGGACGCTCTGGAGCGAGGCATCGACGGCGTCATTGTCATGGGGTGACACCTGGGCGACTGTCATTACCTGGATGGTAATCACAAAGCTTTGGCCCGGAGTGAGGCAATAAAAATAGTGTTAGAGGACATGGGCATCGACCCGGAGCGCTATGCCATCGAATGGGTGTCGTCCGCCGAAGCCCCCCGCTTTGCCCAACTGGTGACGAAATTTACCGAAAAGATCAAGGAACTGGGCCCCAATCCGGTGCGGGCGCCCAGGGCCATGGCTGCCTGAGGCGGGAGGAATGAGTCATGATGAAGACCTTTTTTAACCTGATTCAAGAGGTGCAAAAGCCGGGGCTCTGCCATCACTGCGGCGGCTGCGTCACCTTCTGTACGGCCATTAACTACGGGGCCCTGGAGCTGGATGAAAACGGCCGGCCCCGTTACAGCGACATCGAGAAGTGCATCGAATGCGGCATCTGCCACTCCATCTGCCCGGAAGTCCACGAACTCGACGAGGAGATGAAGCGTCAGCTTTCCTGGAGCGCCCCCATCGGCCGGGTCATCGAGACCACCGTGGCCCGGGCCAAGGACCCGGAGGTGCTGGCCCACGGCACCGATGGCGGGGTGGTCACGGCCCTGCTTATCCACCTGCTGGACATAGGCCGCATCGACGGAGCCATCGTCAGTCGCCGGGTGGGACGCTTCCGCCGCTGGCCCTGGCTGGCCATCAAACGGGAGGAAATCCTGGAAGCCGCAGGTTTCCATTTCGACACCATGCACGGCATGACCCACTTCTCCAAGGTTTACTCCAGCCTCTATTCCACCTTCTCGCCGTCCATCCTGGAACTGGGCGAGGTGGCCAAAAAACGGCTCAACCGGGTGGCCTTTGTGGGCACGCCCTGCCAGATTAACACCCTGCGCCGCATGGAAGTGATGGGCATCGTGCCTTCGGGGACCATCAAGTACCACTTCGGCCTGTTCTGCACCGGCAACTTCCATTTCGGCCCGGAGCAGCGGCAGAAACTCGAGGAAGTTGGCGGTTTTACCTGGGAGGACGTGGCCAAGGTCAATGTTAAAGAGAATCTCCTGATCCATCTGAAAAGCAAAAAGGTCCTGGAAATCTCCCTGGACAAGCTGGATTTTCTCAAACGCTACGCCTGCCATTACTGCGACGACTATGCCTCGGAATACGCCGATATTTCCTTCGGCGGCATCGGCGCCGAGGAGGGCTGGACCACGGTCATTACCCGCACGCCCCTGGGCCGGGCCGTCCTGGCCGACTCCAAGGGAACCGACATTGAAATCTACGATTACAGGAACAATCCCAATTTTGCGGCCGACGCCCTGGCCAAGGTCATCGAATGGTCCGAAAAGAAGAAGCACCATGCGGCCGCCAAGCACCAGGAACTGGAGAAAAAATCCCTCAAGGTGCTGGGTTAGGAGGTGGTCACCATGCCAGTCAAAGTAGCAGAAGAATGGTTAAATTCCTGTTCCGGGTGTGAAATCGCCATCCTGAACCTGGGCGAAACCCTGCTGGAGGTCCTGCCCCACCTGGAATTCGTCCACATCCCGGTATTAATGGATCATAAATACTTCGGCCAGCTCGGGGAAGGCGATACCCACCACATAGACATACCCAAGGCTACGGTGGGCATCATCAGCGGGGGCATCCGCAACCAGGAGCACCTTGAAATCGCCGAGGCCATGCGCCGCTCCTGCGATGTCATTATCGCCCTGGGCACCTGCGCCACCCACGGCGGCATCCCGGCCCTCATCAACCAGTGGCCCAACGAGGAGCTCTTCGAGCGCTATTACCGCACCTCCGAGACCACCGATGCCAAGGCTACCCCCAGCGATCCGGTGCTGCCGCCCTGCCTGGAGCGGTCCTACGCCCTGGATGAGAAGATCAAGGTGGACATCTATCTGCCGGGCTGCCCGCCGCACCCGGACTGGATCGGCGAGGCTATCGTGGCCCTGTTGGAGGGCCGGACGCCGGAGCTCCCCACCAAGAGCGTCTGCGATACCTGCCCCACCATTAAGACCGGCAAGGGCAACCTGAAACACATGAACCGGTTCACCCACAACGCCCACTACGACCCGGCTAAACCGGTGAGCGAGATGCAGTGCCTCCTGGAGCAGGGGCTGCAGTGCATGGGCCCGGTGACCCGGGGAGGCTGCGCCGGTAAGACCGGCGAAGCGCCCCGCTGCATCCTGGCCCGGGTCCCCTGCCAGGGCTGCTTCGGGCCGGTGCAGCAGGAGGGCAACCAGCTCCTGGATTACCTGAACGCCCTGGCCAGCAACCAGATCGATCTTAAATCCATCACCGAGAAATCCACCCTGCTGGAATTCTCGGGGGCTCATGGCCTGTTGCGGCCCAAAACCGCCAGAAGCCGTTAAGACAGTTTTCGGTTTTCAGTTTCCGGTTATCAGCTTTACCGAATAAATCCCCCTAAATCCCCCTTTATAAAAGGGGGACTTTAAGGGACTCACCTTATTCCCCCCTTTTCTAAAGGGGGTCTGGGGGGATTTTAATTATCGGGATGGTCCAAAAACGGCCATGAACTTCCCAGGAGCGGGATTTTCATAATCACAAGCTCTCCCTGCATTTTCCCCTCTCCCCTGGAGGGGAGAGGGTCAGGGGGAGGGGTGAACAAGCTGACAGCTGACCGCTGAAAGCCTCCTAAAGGAGGATATATGTCGCAGAACGTCATTGAAGTCGGCGCCGAACAGACCATGACGCATGGCGCGCCGCATCGCAAGGTTATCAATATACAGCCCATCACCCGCATCGAGGGGCATGCCCGCATCGCCATCACCCTGGACGAACAGGGCAACGTGGCCGACAGCCGTTTCAACATCATGTCCCTGCGGGGTTTTGAAAAATTCATCGAAGGCAAACCGGCCGAGGAAGTGCCCAAGATCGTCAACCGCATCTGCGGCATCTGCCCCTGGATGCACCACACCGCCTCCAACAAGGCCGTGGACGGCTGCTTCAACGCCCAGGTGCCCCCCACCGGCTGGAAGCTCCGGGAACTGATGCAGGTCATGGCCCAGATCAATGACAAGATCCTGCACTTCTTCTTCCTGGCGGCCCCGGACTTTGTCCTGGGCGCCGGGGCCGACTACAAGGTCCGCAATGTCCTGGGCATCGTCCAGGCCGCCCCGGAACTGGCCACCCAGGTGGTGAAGATGCGCCAGATGGGCCAGATGATGATCGAAAAATTCGCCGGCAAGGTCATCCACCCCATCGTGGTGGTCCCGGGCGGGTTTGCCAAGCCCATGCGGGAAGACGAGCGCCAGGAAATGCTGGCCAAGAGCCGGGAGCAACTGGAGTTCGCGAAATTCTGCATCGACTTTGCCAAAAAGAACATCTTCTATAATCTCGACGCCGCCACTCTTAAGCTGGGGGAAATTACCACCGGCTTCCTGGGCACGGTGAAACCGGAAGACGGCTCCCTGACCCTGTTCGACGGGGTGCTCCGCCTCATGAAGCCCGACGGCAGCTACCAGGAATTCACTTATGACCAGTATGTGGATTTTCTGGGGGAGCACATTGAAGACTGGTCCTACTGCAAATTCCCCTACGCCCGTAGTTGGGGCGAGGGTTTCTCCATGGATTTAAAGCAGCCCAGGGGCGTCTACCGGGTGAACACCCTGGCCCGGCTGAACGTCTGCGACAAAATCAACACCCCCCTGGCCCAGGCCGAACTGGAGGAGTTCCGGGGGAAATTCGGCCGGCCGGCCCAGTCCACCATGCTCTACCACTGGGCCCGCCTCATTGAACTGGTCTATGCCTGCGAACGGGTC
>VGSX01000223.1 GCA_016874895.1 Deltaproteobacteria bacterium | reverse complement strand
GAGCGCCTGCTGCCGGAGGAGTTTGATGCAACGGTCGATGATGTCATTGATATAAAACGTGGTCATTTCTCCCTGTGATTGCCGGCTGAATTCCAGCAGGCGGGTGACGATCTCTTTGCAGCGCATGGTCTGCTGGATGATTTCTTCCAGATCCTCTTTAAAACGGGGATTGCTTGCCAACTCCTTTAAGAGAATTTCGGCGTAGATCAGGATGCCGGCCAGGGGATTATTGATTTCGTGGGCCACGGCGGCGGCCAGGCGGCCCAGGGAGGCGATCTTTTCGGTCTGCATGAGTTGTATTTTGGCTTCTTCCAACTCCTTGCGGATACGCAGATGCTCCCGCCGGTCGGAAAAGATGCCCACGCTGGCGATTTCCTGGTCATCTTCCTTGATGATGGCGGCGGAAAACATCACCGGGATCTGTTCTCCGGTCTTGGAGCGAAAAGTTATGGGCGTGGTTCTCAGCTTCCCGGGGGGCCCGTACTCATCGCTGCGCATGCGCCGCATCATTTCCTTGGCCAGGGTCGGTTCGTAAAACTCGTATAATACTTCGGAGTGTCCCACCACCTCCTCGGCCTTATATCCCAGAATCCTTTCGGCGCCCTCATTGAAATATAGCACCTTGCCGGCGGTATCCACCACCACGATGCCGTCCACAGAGCTGCGGATGATATTTTCCAGGAAGCTCTTGGCCTTCTTTAATTCCCTCTCGTATTCATTGCGTTTGGTGAGGTCGTGGAAGTAAACGCAGGTGATGACGTGCTTGCCGATGGTGGAAACCGCAATACAGGTTTCGAAATTTCGAAAATCACTGCCGTCCGGGGTGACTGGATCGATGATACCGCAGAAGCACAGGCGTCGGCCCTGCTCGACTTTGGTAACCATTTCCTGGATGACCTGAAAGTACTCCGCCGGAATAATTTCCGCGACATCCAGGCCGATGAGTATTTCCTTGGGAATTCCCGAGATCTCCGACATCTTGGTGTTGGCAAAGAGGATTATGAAATTCTCATCCACCATGAGGATGCCTTCCTGGGTCAATTCGGTGACCAGATTAATCTTCTGCTCCGCCTCCACTACGGCGGAAATATCCCGGATGAACTCGAAGCCGCCGATAATCTGGTTATTATGATCCGTCAGGGCCGAGGCGTTCACCACCACCGGGATCTCATTGCCTCGCCGGTCTCGGATGGTCTGCCGGACCCCGGATACCGGCAGGCCGGTAGCCATGACCTTTTTCAGGAGGCATTCGGGGGTATTGCATTTGGGCGTGCGCAGGATATCGGCACAGGTCAAACCTTTTAGGGATTCTTCCCGGGAAAAGCCTGTCAGACGCTCGCATTGGGGATTCATAAACGAGATGGTCAGGTCCGGATTCACCATAAAGAAAGGCGTAGGGAAGTTATGCAAAATACTGGAAAGCATGGTTAGATAACTATTAATATCAGGGTGAGAAATTAAGTCTCCTTCCATATCCCGGAGGATAGCCCAACAGCCGGCCGGCTGTCCCGCCTCATCGGCAATGAGGCTGGCGGTAAGGGACATCATCAGCCAGGTACCCGTTGCAGTCAGCACCCGCACCGGGGTGCGATGGAGTTTTTTTTCTTGGAAACACCTGCCCACGATACCGCCGCGTCCACTCCCCAGATCCAGGAGAAAGAGATCATCGGCCTTAAGTTTATCCCCCGACCGGATGCGGCTGCCGAGCAGTTCCTGGGCGGCCCGGTTCAGATAGACCAACCGGCCTTCATGATCGGAGATAAAGGCCGGATCGGGAAAATCCGCCAGAAAGGAGGCTAACTGCCGGGGATCGGCCTGCGGCGCCGCACGTTGCTGCATATTCGAGTTTCCATTTTTTACCGGGAAAGATACCTGTTAATCCGGGCTTCTCCTCGGAAAGAAAATCGTAAGCGTTCAGCGGTCAGCTTACAGCCGTCAGCCAATGCTTTAACTTCAAATAGTTATTCCAAAACGGCAGATCACTGGTTTCTCGATCGGTTTGCCTAACTTTTTGTTTTTGCTGAAAGCTGATTGCTGATAGCTGAACGCCTACAGAAAATCTTTTCCCTGAAGCGGGTTTGAGACCCGCCCCCACAAGCGCTGGGATCTGCCCGGTGAAAATAAAGGCGAGGCACGGCAAGCCGCGCCCCGCCCCTCACGACTCTGCCGGGTCAGGCACAATCCGCTCAGGTCAGGAGACTAAGCGAAAAAACCATTCACGGATTCCAGCAGTTTTTTGGTATCCACCGGTTTTTCGATGTAGTCCTCGGCCTCCATGGACATACCTTCCCGATGAGTATAGGTGGTGGTGGGGACGGCGTCTCCCACCGCGGTCAACATGATAATGGGGATGCCCTTGGTGGCGGCGTCCTGTTTCAATTCTTTACAGAGTTGATAGCCGTCCTTGCGGGGCATCATCACGTCGAGGATCATCAGATCGGGGCGCCGGTTTTTGATGACCCCTTCCGCTTCCACCCCGTCATAGGCCTTCCCAACTTCGTAACCATGGCTCTCCAACATGATCCCTACGGTTTCCACCAGATCGGGATCGTCATCGACGACCAAAACATACTTTTTCGACATGGTACACCTCCTGAGTTCTGTCAGACAGTTTCCAAGTTTGAAATTTACTCTGCCACCCGGTTCCTGGGCGGGCAGGGCCGCCCGCGCCACCATCCGCTGGCCCCGGCACAACCGCCTTGTAAGCGTCTGCCGACACAGGTCGGAAAGCCTGTGCCATCGGGATTAATAAATAAGATCAGTTAACCGAAGGCCGGGGGTACAGTCCGGCCCGCTCCACAATTTCCGGGACCTTTTCCTCCCATTCGATGGCCATGACGTGAAAACCCCGGATACCCTCCTCCTGCTTCAATTCCTCGATCTGTTCCAGACAGATCTGGATGCCTTCATCGGCCTGCTTCTCCTTGGGGACCCCGGCCAACCGTTTAATAATGTCATCCGGCACATCGATCCCCGGGACCCGGTTTTTCATGTATTTAGCCATGCCCACGTTTTTCATGGGGGTAAGTCCGGCCAGGATGGCCACTTTTTCATGCAGGCCTTCATCCCGGAGCAGTTTCATCCAGAGCTTGAATTTCGGCATATTATAAATACACTGGGTCTGGATGAACTGGGCCCCGGCCTTCACCTTTTTGGCCAGGCGCATGACTCGGATTTCAAAGGGGTCGGCAAAGGGGTTTTCGGCCGCGCCGATGAACATCTGCGGCCGTCCCTCGTGCATTTCGTGGCCGCTGAGCAACCGCCCGTCATCCCGCATCATCTTGACGGTCTGGATCAGGCGGGTGGAGTCCATGTCAAAAACATTCGTGGAGCTGGCGTGGTCCCCGAACCGCTGATGGTCGCCGGTGAGACACAGGACATTGTGTATCCCATAGGAAGCCGCGCCCAACAGGTCGCTCTGCAGGGCGATGCGGTTGCGATCCCGGGTCACCATCTGCAGGACCGGTTCCAGGCCCTTGAGTTTGATGCGGATGCAGGCCGCCAGGCTGCACTGGCGCACCACCGCGGTCTGGTTATCCGTGACATTGATGGCGTCCACGTAATCGCCGATGAGGTCGGCCTTTTTCTCGATTATCTCGGGCCGGCCGTCCCGGGGGGGGCCGCATTCCGAGGTTACGGCCCAGTGACCGGCGGCCAGGATTTTTTCCAGTCTGCTCGGGGTGATGGTTTCCTTCATGGCCTGACATCCTCCCTGATAATGAGACGGGGGCCGCCGTCGCGGCTGAGGGTCCAATCTTTATCCAGGGCCGGTTCGGCAAACCTCCCGATCTGCCCCAGCTTTTTCAAACGTTCGAAAATGAGGTGCCAGCCGCAGTCCACATCCCGGCCTACCAGGACGCTGATCTCGCACTTGCCTTTTTCGGAGCCGCCGCAGGGGCCGTTCATCATCCTCTTGGCGCACCGCATAATGGGACAGATGCCGCCCGTCTCGGCCAGGATGCACTGGCCGCAGGCCTGGCAGCGCTCGGTCCAGACTCCCTGTTCTTCCGTGACGCCGATGAAGCAGGTGTCCACCCCGGGGAAGATGGGCTTTTCCGTATACATTTCGGCCATGAACTGCACCCCGGCGCCGCAGGCCAGGGAGACCACTGCGTCATAGTTGTCCATTTTATCCTTGAGTTCCGCCAGATACTCCTTGTCGCACTGACGGGTCAGGCTCAGTTCCTGAATATCCCGGCGGTCTCCGGCCTGCATATTCTGAATCCGCAGGGCGGAAGCCAGGACCTCGGCTTCCTTGAGTCCTCCGGCTTCACAGACCGCCACGCAGCCATTGCAGCCCAACACCAGGATGCGCTGAAATCCCTCCAGGTAGCTGAGGATTTCCTCCAACGGTTTCGCCTTCGCCATGATCATATGTCCACCTCCTAAGGGACTACGGATTCTCAGGCTGCGGTTGCCTGTGGTGCCGCCGTCCTCCCGGACGGTTGTAAAAACGGCCCCAACTCCCTGATTTTTGCTGTCATCTCCCGGGCAATCTCCGCAAAGCGGGGGCCCATCCCTGCCGAGAGGTTATACATCGCCAAGCGCTCCGGATCGACGCCGATGCTGGCCAAGAGGCGGCGGGCGTAGGCAACCCGCTTTTTGGCCCGCAGGTTGCCGGACTGGTAGTGGCAGTCCCCCTCCAGGCACCCGGCCACAAAAACCCCGTCCGCGCCTTTCTCAAAGGCCTTGAGCAGGTGGATGATGGCCACCCGGCCGGTACAGGGGACCTTGATAATCCTGATGTTCGTGGGATAACTCAACCGCATCGAACCTGCCAGGTCCGCAGCGGAATATGCTCAGTAAGTGCAGCAGAAAGAGACAATCACCGGTTCAAACGCTTCCATGGACTTCTCCTTATAACAGGGCGCGGTCAAAAAAGTTTTTTGTAGGGGTGGAATTTATTGCCCCCGAATGGGCGTGATAAATCAAGCCCCTACATTCTACGCCGACAGCAAGGCCTCCAGTTTCACCATGATCTGATCGTCGGCATAATGGGCCAACTGAATGGCCTTCACGGGGCACTCCGAGGCGCAGATGCCGCAGCCCTGACAGAGGGCCTCATTGATTTCCGAAATATCCTCCCGGTTGATCTGGGGCACGCCGTAGGGGCAGCGCCGGACGCAGACCAGACAGGCGGCGCAGTTTTCCGGCAGGACCACCTGGGCCACCACCCCGCCGATGGTCTGATCCTGGGAGGCCAGGAAGGTTCCGGCCCGGGAGGCCGCGGCCAGGGCCTGGGCCACACTTTCGCTGATCAGCTTGGGACTGTGGGCCGTGCCGCAGAGGTAGATCCCCTCGGAGGCGAAGTCCACCGGCCGCAGCTTGGCATGGGCCTCGATGAAGAATCCTTCGGCATTGCGCGGCACCTTCAGGAACGAGGCCAATTCCTCGGTATCGTTGGCCATCACCCCGGCGCTGAGAATCACCGCATCCACCTCCATGGCCACCGGCATTTGGAGGACATGGTCGATAAACTGCACGGTCAGGCCATCGCCGGCCAGGCTCACCCTGGGCGGTTCCTCCTGCTGGTAACGGGCAAAAAGAACCCCGAGATTCCTGGCCATGGTGTAGTAGTCCTCCATCAGGCCATAGGTCCGCATATCACGATAGAGGATGACGACGTCCAGGTTCAGATTGATCTCTTTGAGGCTGAGGGCGTGTTTCACCGCCCCCTGGCAGCAGATGCGGCTGCAGTTGGGGTTCTCCTGGTTGCGGGAGCCGACGCACTGGATCATGGCCACCCGTTCCCACCTGGCCGCCTCCTGGGGGCGTTCGTGGAGCAACTGACCCAGCTCCAGTTGGGTCATGACGGCCGGATGCGAACCATAAAGGAATTCCATGGGCCGGTATTCCTGGGCCCCCGTGGCCACAAGGGTAACCCCGTGCTCGATCTTGCGTTCATACATCCCGGGCCCCACCAGGACTTCCGTGGTAAAATTGCCCTTATAGCCCCCGAAGCCCACCACCAGAGCCTCGGTGAGGACCTGGATCTTGTCGTGGGTGCGAACCTGGCGAGTGAGCCGGTCCAGGTAGGTTGGCACATCCATGCCCTCGATGGTGTGATATAACCGTCGGGCCACGCCGCCCAACTCCTTATCCTTCTCGATGACCACCGTCTCAAATCCTTGCTGGGCC
>VGSX01000222.1 GCA_016874895.1 Deltaproteobacteria bacterium | reverse complement strand
CTCCTGGAGTCTCATCCAGGAACTTTCGGGACGCGGCCCAGATGGTCTGTTTATTAACCAAGAGGGAAGAAATCTCCGTATCATTTAAAAAAGGGCTCCCTAAAGGCTTCCAGGTATTCCCCCCGTCGCTGGAACCCATCAACCCCCGGCGTGGTCCCCCGCTTCCCCGGGAATTACTGAAAACCGCCAGACCTGCCACCAACCGGTCCGGATCGGAAACATCAAAGGCCAGAGCCCCGATGGACAGGGAAGCCTCATGGTCCGTCAGCGGCGTCCAGTTCACCCCGCCATTAGTGGTTTTCCAGACGCCCCCGTTAACCGTGCCCACGTAGATGGTGCCGGCCTGGGCGGGATGACCCAGAACCGTCTGGATAGCCCCAACCACAGGCCTGTCGGCTATGCCGGTAACTCCCAATGAGCCAACTATCGGGCTGGGACCCTGGGCCTGCCAGACCGGGGCAGCTCCGCCTGCCAAGCCGAAAAAGTGGGTTAAGGTTACGGCCAGGACGAAAACCAGCAGACTTTGCCGCCATGAGGGGCAATCCTGCCGCTTCCTTTTATTTCCCCGGCCCCGACCCATGGGAGGAAATGCCCGGCGGCAGGCAATACGATCTGCTCCATCCGGCTCGGCCTGATCCTTTTGAGCCCGATAATCATTTTTTTTCATAGACAGGACAATCTCCTCAGGTTCCCTATTTATTAATATACGAAACAAGGGGAGAGGTTAAATAATCGGCAGTATTATCAGCCCAACGGTGCCGGGAAGTCAACTGAAATTTTCAGAATATTTTTCCTGTCATGAAAAGTTAAAAGCTCAAAGCTCAAATATGCAGCCAAAATGCAGGGTGGGCATTGCCCACCGTAATTTCTTTATTTTCTTAACAAACCGGTAACTGAAAAACGAAAACCTCATCAGAGAATCAGGGTCGTGTCCTGGGACACGGCAAATACTTCCGGCCGCGCCTTTTGGCTGACGACGATTTCCCGGCAATGGGCCACGATGACATCAACGTCTTCGTCATTCCGGTCCTGGTTGTGGTGGAAAAGGCCCAGTTGGGCCACATTGGCGTTTATAGCCAATTCCAGGGCCTCCAGGTAGGTGGAATGCCCCCAGCCTCGGGTCACGGCAATCTCCTCGGGGGTGTATTCGGCATCGTGGATCAGAAGATCGGCGTTGCGGGCAAACTCCACGTAATCCGGCATGGTCAAGCCGCCCCGGTGTCGGTGTCCCAATTCGTTGTCAGTCAGAAAGACGAAGCTTTTGTCCCTCTCCACGAATTTAAAACCCAGGCCGCCATTGGCATGGCTCAGATTAATGGGGAAAACCTCCAGAGGCCCGATGTGGTGGCTCATGACGCAGTCGTTCTGATAGACGAACTCAGAGGCCAGGCGGCTGAAAGGCACCGGGAAAAAGGGAGTGCTCATGGCCCGCCCCAGTAATTTTTTGACGTCGCCCTGGGCCTGGGAACACCCGAGAATGGTAATTGTGGTGCGGGGGTCATAGATGGGTTTGAAGAAGGGAAAACCCAGGATATGGTCCCAGTGGGAATGGGTCATCAGCATGGTGTAGGCGAAGCGGCTTTCCGCCATGAGCCTGTTTCCCAGTCTCCTGATGCCCGAACCCGCGTCCACAATGATTATATCGTCGTCATAAGTGCGCAGTTCCAGACAGGTGGTGTCCCCGCCGTATTTGACATACTCCTGCCCCGATACCGGGATGGAGCCCCTGGCCCCGAAACAACGGATAATCATGAAGAAAAACACCTCCCCCGGGCCGACTCCCGCACCCTGACGCCCTGCCCCACCAGGCAGTCCTCCAAACGGACCTGTGGAGCAATAATCGTCCCTGCCCAGATAACCGTGTTTTTTAAATGGGCTCCGCGGCCGACCCGGCCCCCAGGCCCCACGGTGACGCCCCCGGCGCAGCAGACCCCTTCCTCCAGAACGGCCCCCGGTGATACGCAAGGATCGGACAGGTTGGGGAACAGAGGGGCCAACCCCGGCACCCGACCGGCCAGCAGGAGGCGGTGGATCTCCAAGTAATCCTGGGGAGTGCCGATATCCCGCCAGAAAAAACCCTGCTCCACGGCCCCGGCCACCATCCCGCCGCTGGCGATGGCCTGGCGGTAGATATTTATTATATCGACATAAACCCCGGATGACATGAGTGCGAAAATCCGGGGCGACACCACCTGGATGCCGGTGAAGGCCAGGGGAGCGGCAAGACAGTGGGACGGCCTCGCCCCCCCGAAGGCGGCCGGGTTGGCGGCCGGGTCCAGCCAGACGTTATTGAACCTCGGATAGTCATGCAAAATCATGGTTGCCAGGGCTTCCGGCCGATGCCGGCGGTAGGCCCGGGCCAGATTTAGATCGGTGATGATATCGCCATTAATCACCAGGAAGGGCTTATCTCCCAAAAAACCCGCCAACTGGCGCAGTCCCCCGCCGGTGCCGAGAATCTCCGGTTCATAACTGACCACCACTTCAACCCCAGCCGGCCGGTGGGATTCAACAAAATCCCTGAGGTCGTCGGCCCGGTGGTGGGTGTTGATGGCCAGCCGTCGGAAGCCGGAGGCGATGAGCTGTTCCAGGATAATCCCCAGCAGGGGGCGGTTTGCAATGGGAAAAAGCGGCTTGGGAACCTGGTTGCTCAGGGGCCGCAGCCGGGTCCCCAAGCCGGCGGCCAGAACGACTGCGGTACGTGTGGTTTGGGCACTCATGGACCCGGTTTCAGCGTTTATAATTCAACTTGCGCAGGATTTCATGCCTCCAGGCCCGGCCGGCCTCATGCTCCACGCCTTTGGGGGGGAAGCCGTCGATCACCCCTAATATTCCCCGCCCCAGTTCCGTCTCGGCGACGATTACCTGGACCGGGTTGGCGGTGGCGCAATAAATGGTGCACACCTCCTGGCACATCTTGATGGCATTGAGCATGTTAATGGGGAAAGCTTTCCGTAAAAGGATGTTAAAGGTATGCCCGGCGGCCAGTGCCCTGGCGTTTTCGGTGGCCGCGTCCATCAGTTCTTTATTATTGCCGTCCACCCGGATCAGGCAGTCCCCCGAGGCCTCGCTAAAGGCCAGGCCGAATTCCACCCCGAGACCGGAGGTGATGATAATCTCGTACACGTCTTCCACAGTCTTGATAAAATGGGACTGACCCAGAATGAGGTTGGCCCCTTCGGGAATCTGCATGCTGACAACAGTTAATTCCATGGTTGCACCACCTTTCCTGCGGTGAAAAATTAAGCCCTTCCTGGTCAAAGGGAACTCTTTGCCGATATGCTTTACTGCGGCCCGGCGGAACGGCAGCCGGACCTTCGGACGGCCTTTAATCAGGTTTATTCCCGGCGCCCGGCATCCTGAGTGCAATTATAATCTTGTTAAATAAGCAAGTTCAAGCGATAATAACTGGATAAGGCCTAAAAGTGATTTCGGGCCAAAGGGCACCCCATTCCAATTATCATTGAAGAAAACGTCATGGGCTTTAAAACCTTTCCGCCTCCGGGCAGTCCTCCAGGAATCTTGCAGCACCCCGCCGGGCGGCTGACTTTTCCCTCTCGCCTGCGGCTCATATGTTATGATGGCGACACCCTGGAGGAAACAATGGACGCCACACTGGGGGACTTGGAGGGCAGACGGGAACGTCCGGGAGTTAAATGGCTGCACCTCATGGGCCTCCGGGATTTAACCCTCCTGCAGGATCTGGGAGCTTACCTCGGGTTGCACCCCCTGGCCCTGGAGGACGTCGTGGAAGGTCGGGCCCTTGTCAAGGTTGACGATTTTACCGATTATCTCTTCATTGTCAGCCGTCTGGTCACTGATCCGGGAGCCTACCGGGACGAACAGATCAGCCTGTTTCTTGGGCGGGATTATCTTTTTAGTATTCAGGAAAGCCATGACGACTATTTTGGTATCATCCGGGAGCGTCTGCAGCATGGCTCCGGGCAGATCCGCAGCCAGGGAGCCGATTATTTGGCCTATGCCCTCATCGATTACCTGGTTGACTCCTGGTTCCCGCTGCTGGAGAATTTCGGGGAAAAGCTCGAAGAACTGGAAGACCGTCTGTTGAGTGAACCCGACAGTCACTTAACCCAGGAGTTACAGAGCCTGCGCCGGAAAATGCTACGCGTCCGGCGGTTGTTATGGCCCGTGCGCGAAGTCATTAACAATCTGCTGGATCAGGACAGCCCATTAATTCGAGCCCATACCCGCATTTATTTGCGGGACTGTTATGACCATGTCTTTCAGGTCATCGACCTGCTGGAAAATTTCCGGGATATGGCCGGCGGGCTCATTGAAGTGTATCTGTCCAGCCTCAACAACCGGCTGAATCAGATCATGAAAGTGCTGGCGGTGATCGCCACCATCTTTATTCCCTTGAATTTCATGGCCAGTCTTTATGGGATGAATTTTAAAACCGATGTTTCGCCCTGGAATATGCCGGAACTGAGCTGGTACTTCGGCTATCCCTATGCCCTGGGGCTCATGGCCACGGTGGCGGCCGGCCTGGTTCTTTTTTTCAAGAGGAAGAAATGGTTATAAATAAAAAATCTCGAGGTTGATGGGGTTATGCCGGCTCTGGTAAAAATCATCTGTTTTCTCATCATAGTGAGTCACTGTGCCACTGCTACGGCCCAGGAGATTGTCATCGGCTGTTATATCCCCATGACCGGGTCGGCCGCGGCCATGGGCCAGGTTGTCTGGAAAGGCCTGGAGGTGGCGCAGCGGCTCCGGCCTCAGGTCTTGGGGAAAAACGTCAAACTCGTGCTGCTGGACACCAAGAGCGACCGCATCGAGGCTGCCAATGCAGTGAGCCGCCTCATTGAAAAAGACAGGGTCGTAGCCATTATCGGGGAGGTGATCAGCGGCAACACCCTGGCCGGCGCCCCCATCGCCGAGAGGTTTGGGATACCGAATATTACCCCCACGGCCACCAGTCCCCTGATTACCCAGAACCGGCCGCACGCCTTTCGGGCCTGCTTTGTGGACACCCTCCAGGGGCGGGTGGCGGCCCGTTTCGCCCAGGAGCACTTAAAGGCCCAAAAAGTGGCTGTGATTATCGATCAGGCCCAGGATTATTGCGTGGGGCTGGCCGCATTTTTCATACAGGAGTTTAAAAAAAGAGGGGGGCAGATAGTCGCCCAGACCTACATCCAGACCGGCGACCAGGATTTTTCCGCCCAGATCTCGGCCATTAAACCCAAAAAGCCCGACGTGATCTACGCTCCTAACTACTATGCCGAAAACGCCCTGCTGGCCCGGCAGATGCAGGAGCTGGGACTGAACGTCCCCATTCTCACCGGTGATGGGGCCCAGGTAATTGACCTGGTAAAAATCGGCGGTCCCGCAGTGGAAGGCATGTATTTCACGGCCCATTTTCACCGGGAGGCGGTGAATACGCCCCTGGCCCAGGAATTTATCCAGGCCTATGAGGCGGAGACCAAACGCGAGGTGGATGCCTTCGCGGCGCTGGCGGCGGATTGCTATTTTCTCCTCCTGAGCGCCCTGGAGCAGGCCCAGGCTACCGAGGGCGCCAAAGTGCGGCAGGCCCTGGCCGCCACCAAAGATTTCCCCGGCGTCTCGGGGACACTTACCATGGGACCGGATAATAATCCCATTAAAGAGGTGATGATCCTCAAGGTGCAGGACGGCACCTTCGCCTTTGTGACCAACATGGCGCCGTGAAGTCAGATTAAAGAATGGCAGAGAGACTAATATTTAAATACAACCGGGAAACTGACATCCTTTATATCGACAAATGCCCTCCTTATCCTGAACAAGAATCTGAAGAATTAGGTGATGACGTCGTTGTCCGGCTTAATCCTGTAACTGGGGAAATTGAAAACCTTGAAGTAATGTTTTTTTCAACTCGGTTATTACGGAGTGATTTTTTTGAATTACCTGTCTCAGCACAGATGCGTTTGTCTTAAGAAGAATATTTTTAAATGTAAGCGTTCAGCGGTCAGCTTACAGCCATCAGCTAATGCTTTAAATTCAAATAGTTATTCCAAGGTGGCGGATCACTGATTTTTCGCTCAGTTTCCCTAACCCATTGTTTTTGCTGAAAGCTGATTGCTGATAGCTGAACGCCTACTCGTAAGCGTTCAGCGGTCAGCTTACAGCCATCAGCTAATGCTTTAAATTCAAATAGTTATTCCA
>VGSX01000221.1 GCA_016874895.1 Deltaproteobacteria bacterium | reverse complement strand
CTGGGTGGACCCTCCCACGCGCCAAGAGGGAAATCCAACGCATGCTAATGCTGAAGCTGGGCTTTTGCCCTTGTTGTCGGCGTTCAATCATAATGGATGATTCTTAAAATTACTTAACGTAGTAGTGTTAGGCACAAGCCATCCAATCCCGCAGCCACCATTGACCGAAAAAGCTCCTCGGTGAGCAAATCCCCGTTGCTGGCCATGCTTATAAAGGCTTCGGGACATTTGGCCCGAAACAGGCGGATGATCTCCACCATTCTGGGGTCCAGCAACGGTTCGTTTGTCTCCGCCGGGGTGATGCGGCCTCGGAAATTCAATTTGTGCAGGTTGTCGGCAATCTTCTCAATCAGGCCGTCTTCCAGTATCCTGCTTGATGAGTCCTGCCGCTCCTGGCCGAATTTGCAGAACCAACAGCGGCGGGTGCAGCGATTATGAGTTTCGATGTAGATAATATTAAATAATTTCATCTAGTTCCTTATTCCATAACCTTAGGCCGCGGCATAAACGTTTGGTTCTGCGTCATTCCTTTGGGAAGGGTTTGGTCATGAGGCGTCCACCGTTCCCTAGAAGTGCAAGAAATGATCCCACTGACGTCTGTCGTCATCCACCTTTTTCAAGACCCGGATGTTAGCTATGGGTGTATTCAATCGCTGGTAGTCAGATCTGTTATTTTCGATAAAGGAAACCACTTTCCTGATGGACGGTAGGTCCATATCGTGCAATATGATATATCCACCTTTGGCGCAGACATAATCCGCCATGGTAAAGTCTAAAAGGACATCATCAAATTTATGATCGCCATCTAGGAAAATTACCTCGAATTCGGAACCTTCTCGGGCCAAATCAGGGAGTCCGAAGACGCTGCTGGTTTGGATGAAGCGAAGAGACCTTTCCATTCCCATCTCTTGCGCCTTCTTCACCCCGATGCCATGCCAGTGGGTTATCTCGTATGGGTCTATGGCCACGTGGCTGCCCATACCATTCGCCTTAATCGCGGCCAGAAAATACATGGTGCAGAATCCATAAGCCATACCGATCTCAAGAGTCCGTTGGGGTTTGATCTTCCGGCACAACCCGTAGATCCACATCCCTTCTTCGGGGGAAATTTTGGTAGTTCCATCAAGAATATGCATGGAGCCGTCGGTTCCCATCTGGGGCTGTCGAGCATACATCGAGTTCAACGCAGCAGCAAAAGAAGGATCGAGTGGCTCCAGGGTATTTTGAATTGCCTTTTCTTGTGTGGCTCTCATGATGGCCCTGATGTAAGGCAGGCAGGCACTTTTTATGATTTGATAAGAATCTATGTAGTATCCTTCCTCATATAAAATAAAAATAGTAATACACAGTAAGCTAGTTACAACAATCCATCCGCGAGTGCCCAAAGGGATTCCAATATCAGAGAATATTATTATCAGCATGGTGCCGATTAATGGCAGTAAGATTATATTGATACGCCTTTTCATAAAATCTCCCGGAAGGCCGAAAAAATCAATCAATCTCCCATGGACATTAATAATAAAACCTGCCGGGGTTATGGACTGATTTTTGATGCATTCCGCAGCAGGTCCAGCATCAGCCGCCAATCTGACCGGTTTATGAGAACCACCAAGCCGACTAATATAATAAATGATAGTACTATTATATTGGTTAACGATGACGGCGCGAAAAATTGTCTTGAGATAATCAGTACTGAAAATATTACAACCAATAGCAGGATAATTCTCAGCAGCGCTAAGGTTTCGATTAGGCGCGTTTTAAAGGCGATATTTGTTAAAATTAGAAACGTCATGGAAAAGAATACCAGCATACCTAAAGCAGCGCCCAACCCTCCGAAAGGGGGGATGAGAACCAGGTTTATTGCCAGTTGGGCCGAGACCGGGACTATGCTGGCTATCAATAAAAACCTTTCTTTGCCCTCAGTGACTAATAATAAAGATATCATAGAATATACCGGGTTTAAACAAGCTCCGCACATTATCAAGAAAATCAAGTTATCAGTATTCGCGAATTTGTCCCCCCAGAATACCGTCAGGAAAGCCGGCAGATATAAGGCGGCGGCCACCGCCAGGACTATGCCGAGGAAGGAAAAGATTTTGAGCCAGAAAGTCACCGTGGGATTTTGCTCACCTGCAAAGGCCATTTTACACAACCATGGCAAAGAAGTTTGCAGGGGCAGGCAAATGGTGTATTCAAAGACTTCAAAGATTTTTGTGGCTAAAGAATAATAGGCCAGTTCGGTCCCGGATCGAAAATAATAAACTAATATACAATCAAGCCGGCTCTGTAACAGCTCACAAAAAGTAACGACACTAAAGATCAAACTGGGTTTCCACAGCGACCCCACCGCGGTTTTGATATGGGATGGACTGAAACTTTCCTTGGGGCTCCCCGGCAGGCGAACTTGGCCCGTGGCTAAAAAGGCCATGGCTGTGACCGCGATTTCCACCATCAGGATTCCTGAAAAAAAAAGCAGAAGATTAAACTGGTGGAAATAAAACAATAAAAAAGCAAGGCAAAAATAGCAAAAGGGTGGTAACAGATTAATAATATTGGCACAATTCTGCCGGTCATGGGCCCGCAGCCAGGCAGTGGGAATGGCCCGAAATCCCAGCAAAGTCTGGGCTAGTATGGCCAGTCCCAGTAAGGCCGAATGGAAGTGGCCCAATGAGGATTTTAAATATAGCCATATGACCAGAGCTCCCAGGCCCAAGACCACTAGGGGGATCCGTAAAGCCAATGCCCCCCATACCGCCTGGGAAAAGCCCAGCGTATTTTGGCTGAACCCCCGGATCAAGGTCTGGCTGATACCCAGATCCATGACAAATCCGGCAAATAGCGCCAGGGACATGATTAAATTGTAACTGCCTATTTCATCCAACGGAAGCTGCTTAAATATCAGGAAATTTAAACCTAATTGGCATGCCAGACCTATAACATAGGTAATGTTTGCAACTAATATAGTTACCTTGGGATTCTCTTTAATCACGAAACTCTTTCCATTCCAGTAATGTCAATTAAATTGTGAAATCAGTGCTGTCCGGTTAACTGATTAAAAAAGGCCCGAAACTCCGGGTAATCTGTAGCATGGGTTAGGTTAGCCGTAACTTATCAAAGACAGGACATTCAAGACCATGGCCCATTATAACACAATATTTCATCAGATGCTCAAACTGATTCCCAGACATCATTTTGCCAAGCTGGAAGCCGAGCACGGGACCGGCCGGAAGGCACGATCTTTTAGCCGATGGAGCCAGTTGGTACATCTGCTTTCAATGCAACTTACTGCCCGGGCAGAATCTGAAGATCAAGGCCTTCATCGGCAACTCCGAGAACGCGGTGCTGAGCCAAATCTATGCGGCCCTCATCGTCTATCTTTTGCTCTGTTACACCAAGTTTCTCTGTAACTTGAATGTTGCTTTACAACACTTTATGCGTATCTTGCAGCTCAATTTGTTTCGCACCTGCTCCTTGCAGGAACTCTTTGAACCGCCTGGCCCAGTGCCGGATAATATGAGCCTGTTGCGAAACACATCGTAAAAATTGTTTAAAGCAAGGTGATAATTCCCTCGCGAAATTGCTCAACCTGTTGTAATATCAGGGAAATAATATTTTCCCTGGAGGCCTCATGAGCAAGACCGGCAGCGCCAACGGCTCCTTCTTGGGCAACTTCATCTATGACCACCTGCTCAGGCAGCGGCCCCATTTTCTCCTTAATCTTTCCCGGGCCGTGGATTTTGCTTTTGTCAAACCGGCCCTGAAAGACTTTTACGTGGACTGGGGCCGGGACCCCTGGGACCCGGTGCTCCTGTTCAGGATGTTGTTCCTCCAGTTTCTCTACGACCTCTCCGACCGGCAGTTGGAAGAGCAAACCACCTGGAACATGATATTCAAGTGGTTCCTGGGCCTGAGCGCCGAGGAATTGCCTCCCGATCACACCACCCTCTGCCGCTTCCGGCTGCGTTTGGGTCCCGAGGGTTTTAATATAAAAAGCTCTTCAACCAAGTGGTGGAGCTGGCCCGCGCCCAGGGTTTGGTGTCGGACCGGCTGCACATCATCGACGCCACCCACATGACCGCCAAGGTGGACCTGTTCCGCCTGAAAAAGAACACCAAGACGGCAACGATGACGACCACTACGTGGACCGTAACTCTCCCGACCCGGATGCCCGCTTCGGCCGGAAGACCCCCAAAAAGGGGTTTTACGGCTACAAAAGCCACGTGGTTCAGGACGCGGACTCCGAGTTTATCGTCGAAATCCTGACCACTCCGGGCAACGTGCCCGACGGCGTGATTTTGCCAACGTTAGCGCAGCCCCAGGCCCAGGAACTGACCGGAGGCCACGCCCAGGGCCGCCAGGTGGGAGCGATTGGCTTTGATGTCGTAGGCTTTGTCCCCGGTTTGCACCCCCGGCTACTCGACCGGGACGACCCCGGAAGTCCTGGCAAGAGCGCCCCAAAATCGAAAGAAAGTTCGCGGAGTGCAAACAGTTTCACGGGCTGCGCCGGGCCCGCTACTGGGGTCTGGTCAAGGTCAGCATCCAAACGCTTATGGTGGCCCTGGTGGTCAACCTCAAACGCTGGGTCACCCTCTTAAAGTTGCGAAATCCGGCCTTCTCTTGGGCTAATGCCGCTTAACCTGGAACCGGAACACCAAACACGGGGTACAACCACCAAACCTTTAAAAATCGAGGTGAAAGTTTTTTTAATATCGACCAGCATTTCTGTCCGGTTAAGCCCAAACGAGGCATAACTGGTTGTTAGCGTTCATATTATCTGACACGGGGCCAGGCGGTTCAACGAGTTCCTGCACGGAGCAGGTGCGAAACAGGTTAAGCTGCAAGATACGCATCAAGTTCTGTAAAGTAACGCTCAAGTTACAGAGGAACTTGGTGTAACAGATCAAAAGATAGACGATTAACCCTTTTAGAACGGTCTCAATATGAATGTTAATAACCAGTTATGCCTCGCACTGGCCTAGCCGGACAGAAATGTTGTGAAATCAGTTTTGTTCGGCTAAGTGATCAAGAAAGGCCCGAAAACTCCGGGGAATATGGATTAGGTTAGCCATAACTTATCAAGCAAACAGGACATTCCGGACCATTGCTCATTGTAACACAATCTTTCATCAGATGCTCAAACTGATCCTAAGACATCATTTTTCCAAAATGGCGCGGGAGCACGGCAGGGGGCAAACAGCCCGCCCAGCTTCTCCTCGATCACCTTGGCCGCGGAGTGCTGTTTCCGGCTCTGGTCCGGGATGAGCATGGTGCGGTCGCCGATGTCCCGCCATTCGAAGCACTTGTCCTTCCACCGGGGCGACTCCATCAACGGCAGAACCAGGTTGTCGATGAGAGAGCCGATGTCGGCTCCGGGCAAAAACAGGGTGTCGATATGGATGAGGCGGCCCAGCTTGGTCCGTTGCCCGATGAGGCAGGCCGGGTTGTGCCAGCCGTCCCAGAACCGGAAGCCCACCAAGCCGGGGGCCGGGATGATGGGATCCGGGGACCGGTGCCATTCCTGGTTGTATTCCGGGGTCACCCGCTCCCCCCGGTATACCGCGGCGAATTTCCCCAGGACGTAGCGCTCGTAGGCCGCAGGGTCGTTCTTGTAGGCCGACCGGGCCGCCTGCCGGGCCGTCTCCTTCAGGTGGATGTTCTCGCCCGGCTGGATCCAAAAGACTTTTTTGGTGATGAGGGGGTTTTCCGGGTCCACGTCCGGGGCCTCCACCAACCGGGGAAAGGTCCAGTGCTCCTCGTCCGCCGGATTCATGCTCACCTGGAGCCGGGAAAACTCCGCCTGGGCCCGGACGCAGCGCAGCAGGGCGTCGTTGAACACTTCTTCGGAAAGGCCGCTGTTGGCCCGCTCCAGCATCGCCGCGGGCTCCTCCAGCCAGATGCCGTCGTACTCCGTCCCTTGCAGCCGGTTCAGCGCCCCGGGATCGTCTATCCCGAACAGGTCCACTTCCACCTTGGGGTTGCAATGAATGGTGAGTTGCCGGTAATCGTCCCGCCAGGAAGCCAGGGAAGGGGTCTTTCTGAAGATTTTATTAATGGAACGAACTGTGGATCTCTTTATGTTAGTATGGGTATCGCGAATAACGGCCCATAACACCGGCCGCTTGTTGCGTTGCGCGCTAATAATCATCGCGCCTACCGAGGCGTAAGTCTT
>VGSX01000220.1 GCA_016874895.1 Deltaproteobacteria bacterium | reverse complement strand
TACCTAAGGTCGCCTGGTTGGCAAACTGGCAACGGCCGGTCCGGTCGATGAGAAATATCTGGTCCGGGAGGGCGGATAAGATACTCGAGAGCTTTCTCCCCTGTTCCGCCCCTTTTTGCGCCAATATCAGCGCACCGCCCATCTGCTGCCGCCGCCAGAGGAACAGGCAGGCCAGACCTGCGGCCAGAACCAGGCCCAATACGGTGCTGCCGCTGTACAAGCCATAACGTTCCCCTCCAGCTCGGCTGGAGGGTAAACTCTTGGAAGAAAGGGACCCATCCGATCGGACCGGTTCCTTGAGATGGAATTCTTTGTCGGTCTGGTAGGAACAATAGCCCGTCCCGGTGATGGCTGTGGCCAGAAGAAAAATGACCACCAGGATCCAGGGCGCGTTTTTACTGGACAAGGCACGTGTCATGGCAAGCCTCTTTGGAAATATTCCTCCGGCGGGGGAATACTCCCCTCTGACAGATAATTAAAGCTACCAGGCATCCCTTTATGATATAATAACTTTTTGGATTGAGCTCTCGGTAAAATAGCCTTTTTAGCCGTCCTGAACGAAGTGAATGACCTTAACCTAATGTATTTATTAGACTAATCGTTTTCCCAGATTTGCAAAACATGAAACCTGAGTTTTGCCTGAGAATTCGCTGTGTTACAAAAAAGCTGTCTGATTTTTTTATGAATCAACCCCGAATTCCTCAAAAAATCAACCTTTCCTTTTTCTTGCTCATGGGAGTTACCGGCTTCCTGTTTTTCTTCCGTTTAGGGGTTCCCGGCCTCATGGACCCGGATGAGGGCCGGTATGCCGAAATAGCCCGGGAAATGCTCGTACTGGGCGATTTTGTGACGCCCCATCTCAATTTTCTGCCCTACCTGGAAAAACCCCCTTTGGTTTACTGGCTCACTGCTTTCAGTCTGGCTTTGGGGGGCTTAAACGAGTGGGCGGCCCGTTTTATCCCAGCCCTGAGCGCCATGGGCGGCGTTCTGGCCGTCTATTGGTTGGTCAATAAGCTTGCAGGTCCCTGGGCAGCTTTTCTGGCCGGCATGGTAACGGCCACCAGTTCGGGTTATTTTATTCTGGGTCGGCTGCTTATTCTGGATATGACCCTCACCTGTTTTCTGACCTGGGGCATTGGGCTGACCTATCTTGCCGTCCGGAATCAGGAGCGCCGCTATCTCCCCTGGGCCTATCTGACCCTGGCCCTGGCGGTCCTGGCCAAAGGACCGGTGGCGGTGGTCCTGCCGGGCCTGATCTTTTCGACCTGGTTCCTGATCCGCAGGGATTTTTGGGGCTTTTTCCGACTCTGGCATCCCGGCGGCGTCCTGATTTTTGCCGTGGTGGTGTTCCCCTGGTATATTCTGGTGGCCTTAACCAACCCTGATTTTTGGCATTATTTTTTCTGGCAGGAACACCTGGAGCGGTTTCTGACGCCCCGGATTCATGCCGGACAACCTTTTTATTTCTACGCCGGGGTCCTGGTGGCAAGTTTTTTGCCCTGGATATTTCTCCTGCCCTGGGCCTGGGGGCGGTTGGGCTCGGAGCGGTCGTCCGTCCAGACCCGGCAGGATCGCCTTTTCCTTATCCTGTGGTTCGGAGTCGTCTTTGTCTTTTTCTCCTTGGCCCGGGCCAAGCTTTTTCCCTATCTGCTCCCGGCCCTGCCCCCGGTGGCCATCCTGGTGGGGTGGGCCCTGGCGACCCAGGAGATGCAAGGATCTCGAGACGATAGTCCCGTCTGGGCCTGGAGCCTGCGGGTTTGGTGCTCTCTGGCTCTCCTTCTGGTCATGGGCCTTGTGATCAGCGCGGTTTTCTTCCCCCTGCTCTGGGACAGACTTGCCTTTCTTGCGCCTTATCCCCTGGCATATATGACGGCCTTGGCCGGCTTGCCGCTTCTCCTTTCCGCGAGACTCCTCTCCCCCGTGAATCAAGGCCGCCTTTTACTGGCCGGGGCCGTGGGCCTCAATCTGCTGTTGCTGCTGGGCATAGAGCGGGTGGCCGAGGTCCGCTCACCCAGATCCATGGCACAGGCCATCCAGGCCCGCTGGAGCGACGATAGCGCTCTGGTGGGATTTCATCTGTATTCCCAGGGTATCTCCTTCTATGCCCGCCAGCCGTTTCATCTTTTCCGTATACGGGGGGAATTAGATTTCGGCCTTTCCCAACGCCCGGATAATCCCTATTACTTTACCAGAGAAGAGCAATTGCGCGAACTGTTGCGCCAGCACCCTCATTTCTTTGTCCTTGTCGATAAGAAGAAACTGAAAATATTTCAAGAAATTTCAAAAGATCCAATCACTATACTGACCCAATGGAAAAATCAGCTCCTCATTACCAACCGCTGAACCCGCCCCGCTCCGCCACTTCCCGGCGGACGCAGCCCTTTATCTTATACCGCTACCTGTGGTGGGAGTGCTGGAGTATCTTTGCCGTCAGCCTGTTAGCCATCACGGTTATCGTCTTCATGGGCCGCATCACCAGGGTAATGCAGTTGATCATCACCAAGGGCGTCGGTCTGGCCGATATAGGAAAATTCTGTCTGCTGCTCTTGCCCTATCTGCTGCTTTTCACAGTGCCCATGGCAGGGATGATCGCGGTGCTGATCACGTTCCTGCGCCTTTCCAATGATAATGAAATCATGGCCCTGAAAACCAGTGGTCTCAGCGCCCTGCAGCTCCTGCCGCCCATAATTGGGTTTAGTTTTCTGATAACCGGTGTAACCCTCTTTTTTTCCCTCTATGCCACCCCGTGGGGCAATCAGGAAATGCGCCAATTGTTATTGGACGTCACTAAACGCCGGGCTGATCTGGGAATCAGGGAGCAGGTGTTCAACAATGACTTCGATCGGGTGGTTCTCTTCGTCAATAATGTCACCGCCTCGGGAGAGCTCCTGCAAGGAGTTTTCCTCTCAGACGATCGCGACCAGGAGGTCCCGAATGTTATAACCGCAGACAGAGCCAGACTGCTGTTCGACCCTAAATCCGAGCGTCTGGTGTTGCAGTTATTTCAGGGCCGGGTCTTGCGTCTCAGTGAGGATGCTTCCTCCTTCCACAGTGTGGAATTCGACATCTACCAGCTCCCCCTGGAGCTGTTCCAATTCGCTCCCAGGCCGAAATCCGAAGAAGAAATGTACCTGTCCGAACTCCGGCTGGCCCTGCGCCAACACCAGCCCGGGACCCTGGAACATAACAAATTACTCATAGAAATCAACCGGCGGTTTTCACTTCCTTTGGGCGTCACCATCATGGTCTTGACCGCAATGCCACTGGGCATCTCAACTCAGGTGCGCGGTCGAGCCTTCGGGCTCATCCTGGGCCTGGGCATCTTCCTGCTTTATTATCTGCTGCTCACCATCGCCTGGCGTTTGGGCAACCATGCCATGATACCGCCGGCCTTCGCTCCCTGGCTGCCGAATCTGGTGTTTGCCGGCATAGCGGGTTTTCTCTGGCGCCGCTCCTTGCGCGACCTCCCCATCGCGGTTTGGGAGGGATCATGGAGGAGCGGGCCCAACATAAAGGAATAGCTCAGCCCGTGACCTTGTTTGGGCCGGAAGCGTAAGTCATCTGTTTCAGACACGAAACCCTCAGGCGATGTTTGAAAGATTTTTTTAAAGATAACCGAAAAGTTAATCAATGGTTGATTAACCTGTAATGGAAAAAGTGGGGCGGGCCTTTGCAGGTACACTGAAAGGGCAGCCTTGGTGCTCAAGGGGGAACTTTGAACATTCCTCTCCCTTTCAGGCTGAGGGCCATCGTAGGAAGGGGCGCCCAGCCCCAATCGGCTATGACTCTTTAATCCGGTTCCGGGGAGCCCAATTCCAGGATGCGCCGGGCGTAGGCGTCCTTCAGGGCCCGGAGATATTCGGCATCGAGGGGGCCTTTAAAGGTGGTTATCTCGGTAAAGCGCCTGGGGATGGTGACGCCGGCGGGGTTGAAACCCGTGGCCAGGCGGGTCTGCCAGCGCAGTTTCTGGATATGCCGCGCCACTGCCCCCATATTGTCGGCCAGGGCCTGGTATCCCACTACCTGCAGGCACTCCGCCACCAACTCGTCGGTATAGACTCCCCGGGCAAAAAGGCAGGCCACCAGAGAGGTGAGGAAGGCCCGACTGGCCTCATCCTTCTCCAGGAAGGCCAGGGCCTTCCCTATGTCCTTGTCGTAGTGTTTCTGGTCATAGGCGTAACCGGCGGCGTCCAGGTGAGAATGCCGGAAACCCAGGGCCTGGGAGGCCAGGAAGACTTCACCGGTGGCGTAGCCGGCCATTTCCTGGCCCAGGACGCAGGCGAAGTCCTGGCCCCCATAGTGGGCCGCAGCTTTGAGGGTCCCCTGGGCCAGGAGGCGGTAAAAATCGTTGACGCCGTAGGCCAGATGGCGCAGCGCCTCTTCATACACCTCGTGGTGGCCGAACTTCAGGGGCAGGAGGGTGTCATTTTCGCTAATAACTCCCTTTTCCAGGGCCTCCGTAGCCCAGGCCAGGGCAACCCCGGCGCTCATGACGTCCAGACCCATCTGCTCCGTCACATCCAGGAGGTCCAGGACGGCAAAGCAGTCGGTCACCCCCAGCATGGAGCCGGCCGCGAAAATGGGTTCATGGTCATAGGACACCTGCCGATAAAAGTAGCGGTAATCGGCATGGAATTTCTCCCGGGAAAAGCCGATGTGGATGCAGCCCACCGGGCAGCCGGCGCAGGCGTGGTTGCGCAGCAGAGCCACTTCAGCGAAGCGCTCCCCGGAGATGCCGGTGGCCTCCGGGTCGGTGGTGGCCTGGAGGTTGCGCCAGGGCAGGGCCTTGAGTTCGTTAAGGACCATGACGTTCACCGGGGTGCCCAGATTGTGATATTTCTGCATCATGTCCGTGGCGGTGAGCTTCTGGTGCACCGCCTCAAAGAGCTTGGGATAGTCTTTCCCCTCCATGAGGGGGAAATTGCCATCCCCGATGAAAACGACCGCCTTGAGGTTTTTCGCTCCCATGACGCCGCCGCCCCCGAGACGGCCGAAATGCCGATAGGAGTCCACGTTGATGCCGGCCATGGGACTACGGCGCTCCCCCGCCGGACCGATGCGCATAATACTCCGGTGCCCCGAGCCTTTCAACATGCGGCGCAACATTTTGCCGCTTTCATACACATCCAGCCCCCAGAGATAAGAAACATCCTTTAATTCCAGGTGGCGGGAGCCTATCACCAGGGCGCTGGGGCGGGAAGCCTGACCGGTGATCACCAGGGCGTCCAGGTCGCAGAACTTCAGGGCCAGGGCCGAGCGTCCCCCGGCGTGGCTTTCGGCGTACTGGTCATGGTAGGGCGACTTAAAGGCCGCCACCGTTTTGCTCATCAGGGGAAAGTAACCGGTGAGCGGCCCGATGGCAAAAATCAGGGGCTGCTCCGGGGCGTCCCAGGGACTATTGACCTGGCCGTACTTAGTGAAGAGCAGGGCCCCCAGGCCGCTGCCGCCGGCCACCTCATCCCGCCCGGGGAGGTTCTCCACCTTGCCCTTGCCGGAGGCCAGGTCCACAACCAGCACTCGGAAATAATCCCGGATCATGACGACACCTCCTTGAGGTCGGCACTCTCAGGCGAGCCGGGGCCGACGTCCTTCATTTCCAGGCAGTCATGGGGGCAATAGGGTACGCACCGGCCGCAGTGCAGGCAGACAAAGGGTTCCCCGGTGGGATCCAGGTAAATGGCTCCCACCGGGCAGGCCGGGGCACATAGACCGCACCTGATGCACAGGTTCTTGCGGACGATGACCCCGCCCCCCCGGCGCTGGGCATAAGCCCCGGTGGGGCAGGCTGTAGCGCAGGGTGCCGGGTTGCAGGCCAGGCAGGTGCGGGCCTCGAAGCCGGTGGACAGGCCTCCGGCGGAGCCGATGCGGATCCCGGCCATGTCCCAGGAAAGGCGTTTATGCACCAAACGGGCGCAGGCCAGGGAGCAGGAATGGCAGCCGATGCACCTTCCCAGGCGCGGGGTGGTGAGAATTTTCATGATATACTCCTCAACCTGAAATGCTAAGCGAGGGCCTTAACCCGCCAGATTGTGTCGCAGTATTCCCGAATGGACCGGTCCGAGGAGAATTTTCCCATGCGGGCTGCATTCAGGATGGACATGCGGGTCCAGCGCGGCTGGTCTCGGAAGATGTGGTCCACTTCCTCCTGCCGGTCTACATAGGACCGGTAGTCGGCCAGGAGGAGGTAGGTGTCGCGGTAGAGGAGTTCATCCACCAGGGGTTTGAACAGATCCCG
>VGSX01000219.1 GCA_016874895.1 Deltaproteobacteria bacterium | reverse complement strand
ATAAGGCCGAGCAGATCAAGGCCACCGGGGCTGAACTGGTAGTTTCCCCCTGCCACAACTGCCGGGACCAGATCCTGAAGTTTCTGGGCAAGCATTGTGATATGGGCAATTACCGCACCACCAAATACCTCTGGGAGGTCATTGCCGACAGCCTGATCTACGAACCCTGGAGCCCCGCGGAGATCCAGGCGGCGCATCAGGCCCGGGATGAACAGTTTGCAAGGTTCGAGGTGGTGCTGGAGGAGGTCTAAGGCGGCTTTCGGTTTTCAGCTTATATAAAAAGAGCTCATAATCGCACGTCTCCCGCTCATCTTTTAAGTCCGCCAGATATTTGCCGAACTTCTTATCCATCCTGCCGGTTTTGATAAAGAAAAGGCTAATCAGGGTGATTACTCCCTTGTGGGTATCCGCTTTGTGGCCTTCCTACAGGAGCAGGGCTTGGGCGGCATGCAAAGCAGCATAGTAGGCCCGTGAAACAGCATCCTCGAACTCGCCCAGGTCGAAAAGTTTTTTGGCCACTTCTAATTTTTTCCGAGCCTTTTCCAAGTGGGAGGTCAGTAATTCACGGATGGCAGTCTGCAAGGTTTACTCCCTGGGTCATAACCGACTGTATAAAGGGGCTTGGCAGCGAGCGGAGACGGTGAAATTCCAGGAGCTCAAATATTTTTAGAGAAATCAGTCGGCCGGTTTCCAGCAGGACGTCCATCACGGCCTCATAGAGCATATCTTCCAGATGCTGGTCTCTGTGGTCTAAAACTATGAGCAGATCATAGTCTGAATCAGGCCGCCAATCATCCCGGCAGCGGGAACCGAACAGATATATCTCCCGGATATGATCCCGAACCCCGGTTTCGGCAAGTAAAGTCAAGAAGCGATGGATAACGTCAGTCATGTTTCAACGAGAGGGGCGGGCCTGCGACCCGCCCCTGTAATGGAAGCCATAATGTGTTCCCAAGAATTACTCGGAAACGTTAGGATATCTTAACCGGAAACCAAAAACCCCTTAAATGGCCCGGAGCAGCGATTCGAACTGCGGGTTCATGCTGTGTTTCACCTCGATGGCCAGGGCCGGGCAGGTGGCGCAACAGTTGCCGCAGCCGTGGCAGGAGGCCGGGTCGATGGTGACGCGGCCCAGCTCATGGTTGAACTTGGGCACCCCGTAGGGGCAGGCCCGCAGGCAGTTGAGGCAGCGGGCGCACTCCCCGGTGTTCACATAGGCCACGGCGCCGCTGATTTCCATGGTTTCCTTGGCCAGGATGCCCAAGGCCCGGGCCGCGGCCCCCCGGCCCTGGGCGATGGCCTCCTCGGTGAACTTGGGGGCGTGGGCCGTGCCCGCCAGGAAGAAGCCATTGCTGGAAAAGTCCAGGGGCCGCAGTTTGACGTGGGCCTCCAGGAAGAAACCGTCCATGTCGGGAGGGAGTTTATAAACGTGGGCCGCTTCAGCCATGCCGGGGCTGGGCCGCAGCGCCGCCGCCAGCACCAGATTATCTGCCGGGAGCGCCACCAGAGCCCGGATATTCTGGTCAAAAACCTTGACCTGGAGCTTGCCCCCGGCAGCAACTACCTCGGGCTTGCGGTCCAGTTCAAAGCGGATGAACCGCACCCCCAGGTCCCTGGCCTTTTGATAATAGAGTTCATTGAAGCCGAAGGTGCGGATATCCCGATAGAGGATGACGACCTTGGCCCCAGGGTCTTTTTCCTTGATCCGGATGGCGTTATTAATGGCGTTGGTGCAGCAGACCCGTGAGCAATACGGGTGCTCCGGTTCCCGGGAACCGACGCACTGGATCATGACCACGTTGGCAGACGGAGCAAGGGTCTCCCCGGCGGCAAACTTGCCCTCCAGTTCCAGTTGGCTCAAAACCCGATCAGACTGCCCGTAGAGGTATTCCGTGGGCTGGTACTCCACCGCGCCCGGGGCCACGATGGTAGCCCCATGGGGCACTTCCCGGCGCTGGCCGCCTTTGGTTTCCACGATGCTGATAAATTTCCCCATATGGCCGGTGAAATCCACTACCCGGGAATCGGTGAGGACTTCGATGCGGGGATGGGCGGTCACCTGTTGGATCAGTTCGTTCATGAAGGGGGTGACCAGTTGGCCGTCCCGAGTAAAGTGGGGCCGGCGGGCCAGCCCTCCCAGTTCCGCCTCTTTTTCCACCAGGGTGGTGTCATACCCGGCCTCGGCCAGGGTCAGGGCCGCGGTCATGCCGGCCAGGCCGCCGCCCACCACCAGGCCCCGCTGCACCACCTGAAACTGGGTCTCCTGAAAAGCCTCCAGTTTCAAGGCCCGGCCAATGGCCATCTTAATGAGGTCCTTGGCCAACTCGGTGGCCTGTTCCGGCTCGCCCTGGTGCACCCAGGAGTCCTGATCCCGGATATTGGCCATTTCAAAAAGGTACTTATTCAGCCTTACCTGGCGCAGGTTATCCTGGAAGAGCGGTTCGTGGGTCCGGGGGCTGCAGGAGGCCACCACCACCCGGTTAAGTTTATGCTCTTCGATGATCTCCTTCATCTTTTCCAGGGAGTCGGTGGCGCAGGTGAAGGTATAGTGATCGGCATAAACCACATGGGGCAGGTTTTTCACATATTCCGTCACTGTGGGAATATCCACCACGCCGGCGATATTAATGCCGCAATGGCAGACGAAAACCCCCACCCGGGGGTCTTCCTGGGAGACATCCCGCTCCGGCGGATAGGTTTTCTGGGACAGCAGGGTGGCCTTGGAATCCGCCAGGATGGCGCAGGCCGCGGCGGAGGATGACAGGGCCTGGGCCACGGTTTCGGGGATGTCTTTGGGGGCCTGGTACACGCCGCAGGTGAAGATGCCCGGCCGGGAGGAGGCCACCTCATCGAAGGGCCGACTGACCGCGTAATTCCAGGAATTGGTTTCGATATTTAGGCGTTTTCCCATACCCACGGCATCGGGATGGGCATCCAGGCCCACGGACAGCACCACCAGGTCGAATTCTTCCAGTTGGATTTTTCCCTGGTCGTCCACGTACGAGATTTCCAGGTTTTTGGTTTGAGGCTTTTCGGCGATGCGGGAGACCATGGAGCGGACGTAGCGCACCCCGGTTTCCTGGGCCCGTTCGTAGTAGCGGTCAAAGCCCTTGCCATGGGCCCGCATGTCAATGAAAAAGATGGTGGGCTTCACGTTGGCGTCGTGTTCCCGGGCAATGATGGCCTGTTTGGTGGCGTACATGCAGCAGACCGAGGAACAGTAATCCCGGCCGATGGCTTTATCCCGGGAGCCGACACACTGGATCCAGGCGATTTTTTTGGGGTCCCGGCCATCGGAGGGCCGCTGCACGTGCCCGTGAAAAGGCCCGGTGGCGGACAGGATACGTTCAAATTCCAGGGCCGTGACTACGTTGGGGTAGCGGCCATAACCGTATTCAACTTTTTTGCGGGCGTCAAAAGGCCGGTAACCGGGGGCCAGCACTACGGCGCCCACCTGCAGTTCCAGGACTTTTTCCTTTTGATCGTGGGCGATGGCCCCGGCCTGGCAGGCCGCCACGCACTGCAGGCATTCGGAACACACGGAACAGTTGAGGCAGCGCTCGGCCTCGGCCTTGGCCTGTTCTTCAGTATAGCCCTTATTGACTTCCTCGAAGCAGGTGCAGCAGACCTCCGCGGGGAGATGGGGCATGAGTTCCCGGAGTTTCTTCTCCTCGTCCAGGGGTATGTCCACCCAGTTCTGCATGGCCTTGGCTTCTTCACTCAAACCCCGCCCGGCGGCCAGGTCCTGGCCCTGGAGGAAGCGGTGGATGGATTCCGCCGCCTCTTTGCCCCCGGCCACGGCGCCGATGGCGATCCAGGGGCCCACATGAACGTCCCCGGCCGCGAAAACGCCTTCCCGGGAGGTCATATAGGTGATGGGATCGGCCTCAATGGTGCCCCAGCGAGTGGTGGTGATACCCGCGCCCTCTATACACTTGAGGTTGGCCCGCTGGCCGATGGCCGGCACGATCATGTCGCAGTCCACGGTGAATTCGGAACCGGGTTTGGGGACCGGCCGGCGTCGCCCGGAGGCGTCGGGCTCCCCCAACTCCATGCGGATGCAGCGCAACCCCGCCACTTTGCCGTCTTTGAGCACCACTTCCTGGGGGGCCACCAGGTACTGAATGGGAATGCCCTCACATTCCGCCTCTTCGATCTCTTCCACGTTGGCCGGCATTTCCGCCCTTGTGCGGCGGTAGAGGATGCTCACCGCGGAACCCAACCGTTTGGCGGTGCGGGCCACGTCGAAGGCGACATTGCCCCCGCCGATGACCACCATCTTCTTGCCGATCTTGGGGTTCTGATTTAAGGCCAGGCCTCGGAGCAGGTCCACCCCCTGCATCACCCCTTCGGCCTCCTCCCCGGGGATGCCCATGGGGCTGCCCACATGGCAACCCAGGCCCAGAAAGATGGCTTTGTATCCCTGTTTGGCCAGGTCATCCAGGGTGAAGTCCTTGCCCAGGGCCGTATTGGTCTTGATTTCCACGCCCCAGCGCTTGATATAGTCGATTTCATTATCCAACACGGATTTAGGCAGACGATAGTCGGGGATGCCGACGCGGATCATGCCCCCGGTTACCGGCAGGGCTTCAAAAATGGTGCAGGGATAACCCTGCTGAGCCAGATGGTAGGCACAGGACAGACCCGCGGGGCCGGAGCCGATGATGGCGACTTTCTTCTTTTTCTTGGCTACCTTGGGAATGGGCAGCTTACTGAGGTCCACCTGATCCGCGGCAAAGCGTTTCAGGTTGCAGATGGCGATGGGGTCGTCCATCTCCCGCCGGCGGCAGGCGCTCTCGCAGGGATGCGGACAGACGCGGCCCAAAACCCCGGGGAGGGGCAGGTCCTTCATGATGAGCTTGACGGCTTCCTCGTAGTTCCCCACCTTGATGAGCTGGACATAGCCCTGCACCGAGATGTTAGCCGGACAGGTAGTGACACAGGGGGCCTTGTCCAGCTTTTTGATGGCATACTGGGCCGGAATCGTCTGGGGGAAATGCCGATACGCGGCCTGGCGCACCCCCATGCCCTCATCAAAGACCGAGGGCATTTCCACCGGGCAGACCTTGGCGCAATCGCCGCAGGCATTGCATTTATCCATGTCAATGTAGCGTGGCTGCTGGGTGAGGGTGACGGTGAAATTTCCGGCCTCCCCTGCCACCTCCTGGACATCGGCCTGGGTGATGATCTCGATATCCGGATGCATGGCCACTTCAATAAGTTTCGGTGAGATCATACAGGTGGAGCAGTCGTTGGTGGGAAAGGTCTTGTCCAGTTTGGCCATAATGCCGCCCAGAGAAATGTCTTTTTCCACCAGATAGACCTTAAACCCGGCGTTAGCGGTGTCCAGGGCCGCCTGCATGCCGGCGATGCCGCCGCCAACCACCATCACCGCGCCGATTGTTTTTTTTGCTTCTGTCGCCATGGGAGATCCTATATTAATTAATAATTTCTTTTGGTTATCCCCAAGCCAAACCACCGTCTCCCAACTTGTGGGTAATGCCCAGTTGGGGGAAAGGGTCAGGGTTAGGTATTCTTATTATCTCTCTCGTCAAAAGCTAAACCTATAACAGGCCCCGGCGCTGCAAAAGGGGCAGCGGATCGACAAAATGCCGTTTTAACCAGGTCTTGACGTCCGGATGCCCCAGAGCCAGGCCGATGAGTTCGGTGAAGTAGAGCACCGGCAGAGAGTATTTCTTGCCGGCCTTTTTGGAGATGCGCTCCTGGGGGATGTCCAGGTTGGCCTGGCACATCTGGCAGGAAACGACTAGGCATTCCGCCTCCGCTTCCAAAGCCCGGTCGTACAGGCGCTGCACCAGGGTGTCAATGATATCCGGGCGGGAAATGGTAAAACCGGCCCCGCAACAGTCAGTTTTATAAGACCAGGGATAAGGAGCAGCACCCAATTCTTTCAGCAGCTTGTCCATATTGGTGGGATTTTCATAATCCTGGCGACCGGTTATTTTGGGAGGCCGGGCCACCACACAGCCATAGTAGCAGACGGTTTTGAGCCCCTTTAGAGGCTTTTTGATTTTGTCCTTTATCTGGTCCAGGATAGGCTCCTGGGTTAAATAATCCAACAGATCCCAGACCTTGATTTTGCCCTGGTACTCCAGCCCCAAAGTTGCGGCCTCCGGTCCCAGTAAAGCGTGTTCCGCCACCTTCAACCGGTTAAAACACAGGGCGCAGGGCACGACAATATCCTGGCCCAGGGCCTCGGCGTTGACCAGATTGCGGGC
>VGSX01000218.1 GCA_016874895.1 Deltaproteobacteria bacterium | reverse complement strand
AAGGGGAAGATTCAGGGTTCCTGAACCCAAGGAGGAGATTTTATGAAGTGTCATGGCTGCGGTTCCACCATCGGACCTGGAGAAGAAAGGGAGCATTTAGGGCGGTTGGTCTGTGAAGACTGTTATATGAAGGTCCTGTCGCCAGTGCGCACCTGCGATCCCTGGGCGGTTTACAGCGCCAAGTCCTTTGAAAAACATTCAGGCGGTCCGGGGACGCTAACGCCGATTCAAGCTAACATCCTCAGCATCTTAAAGAAAACCGGCGGTATGGCTCCGCCGCTGTTACTGGCACAACTTGGCGGCGAGGTGACCCCGGAGCAGTTGGAACGGGAATTCGCGGCCTTGCGGCACATGGAAAAGGTTCGAGCGGAGAAAAGAGGCCAGCACCTTGTCTGGCGGCCCTGGTAGGGAGGAGATCATGGCGGAAGCAAACATCTTCGATGAGATTTATCGGGACTACCTGGAACAGGTTGCCCGTATCGATCTAAGCAAGGTAGCAGACCGACTGGGAGTGCAGGTGGTGGCAGGAGGTGTCCTTATTCCATTTTATGGCATGCCGCATCGGGTATCGGCCCAGGGAATCACGGACGAACAGGGATGCAGGCCGAATCATGCCGTGAGCGTCATCCTCTGCAAGTATCTGCTGATGTGCCCTGAAACTGAACCTGCCGATGCCGACTGGATTTCTTACAAAGACTTCAAGGATGCAGCACCCTTTGTCGGCGGCTTCGTGAACAATGTGGAAAAGCCCCTCAGCCTCATGTTCTCCGGCCGACTGGCAGAGCTGCAACAGGTATGCCCCAGAATGAACGGACGCGTGGCGGAAATAGGCGTTGCCTGTGACCAGGTTATCCTGTTTGAGGCACTGCCCAAAATACCGCTTTTGATCCGGAACTAGTGCAACGGTTCACGCCTGAGGGGCCTGACCGGCACAACGCGGCGCTGCAGAGCCGAATTGCCTGAACGCAATAAAAAATTCCATTGCAGGAGGATGGATGATGAGAGTACTCAATCTGTATTTTTCTTCCACCGGCAACACCAAAAAGGTGGCCGACCAGATAGCGGCGACCGCGACCTCTCTCGGCCATCAGGTGGATACCATCAGGGCAACCGCACATGCCGAGGTCGATCTGTTGGCCTACGATTTGATTTTTCTGGGCTCCGGGGTATACGAATGGCTGCCCGGCAAACCGCTCCGGACCCTGTGCAGCAGACTGCGCCAGAAATATGTGGCCCAGGGAGAGATCAAACCCGGCGCCCCTTGCCGGCAGGATAAAATCGGAGTAGTTTACGCCACCTATGGCGGCGGCCATACCGGGGTGAATGAAGCTATACCGACGGGAAAGTATCTGGGACAAATCCTGGACCATCTGGGCATCCCGGTGATGGCGGAATGGTATCTGGTGGGGGAATACCACGGCAAATGGCGGGGATTCTCCGCCATGGGACGTTTGGGGGATATAAGCGGCCGTCCCAATGATGAAGATCTCCGGCAGGTGGCGGAGATGGTTAAGGGAATTCTGCAAGTTCAGGGGCCTGTCGTATCTCGGTAATGTCGGCCGGTTTGACAAAAGGCAGTACCGACACCAATAAGAGGTCGGTTCTGCGCGAAGATATTCACCGGGACCGAGGTATTGCAAAGGGAAAAAATTTCCAGACAGGCTTCATAGACTGCATCCTGGAGACGGGCCGTCGTCTTTCTCTGGACATTCAACGCCGTCAAGACTTTTTTGTTACAGCCCGGTGGCGACAGGGACAACTTCTGATCACACCCTGGCCCCCATGATATAATCAATCCTGGCTGCAATTTCTTTATCACCTTTGCAAGGGAAGGGAAACTCGGATGGACCTCAGCTATGTCCATGGCTATGATCTCAGAGAAGCCCAGCGTCTGCAGGATCAGGCCAAGACTCTGGTGGAGCTGTTACATGCTGATACCACCTATCCAGCCGGAAACACTGTCCTGGAAGCCGGCTGCGGCGTGGGGGCACAAACCCTGACGCTGGCCCGACAAAGCCCCCAGGCGTTATTTACCTCGATTGATGTGTCCGCTACCTCTGTTGCGGCTGCCAGGCAGGCCGTGCAGGACGCCGGGTTAACCAATGTCAAGATTATGGAGGCGGATATCTTCAGGCTGCCGTTTGCGGCCGCAGCATTTGATCACGTCTTTGTCTGCTTCGTCCTGGAACATTTAGCCCATCCGGTGCTGGCCCTGCAGGCGCTCCGACAGGTTTTGAGAACCGGCGGTACCATCACGGTCATTGAAGGCGATCACGGCTCCGCCTACTTTTATCCCGACTGCGAGTGGGCCCGACGGGCGATCCAGTGCCAGGTGGAGCTGCAAACCAGGGCAGGGGGCAATGCCATGCTAGGGCGGGCCCTCTACCCCTTGCTGCGGGAGGCAGGCTTTGCTGAAATTCAGGTTTCACCCCGCCTGGTGTATGCCGACGCCAGCAGGCCAGAGCTCGTGGAGGGTTTTACCCGGAAAACTTTTACGGCCATGATTGCAGGAGTCCGAGACGCTGCCATTGCCCAGGGACTCACGGATCCAGACGCTTTCGGCCGCGGGGTCGCCGGCCTCCACCGCACGACAGAGGCTGACGGCGTCTTTTGCTATACTTTTTTTAAGGCCGTGGGCGTTAAGGCCCATAACACTTGCCAGGGAACTGCCAATGGCCGAACAGGCCCTTATATTGCTCCAGGAATATTCTGATTTTGTTCTAAAAGATGGCGGTCCGCCGGTCCGGCACGGGACGCCGGCCGACAATCTGAAGTTCGCCCATTTCCGGCTGCCTCAAGACATTTCCGACCTTTTTCCGTATATCAATAGGGTGGCCGCCTCAGCCAGCTATTTCCCCAAACTGCCATTTATCAGGTTTGTCCTGGATGGGTTCTGGTGCGGGCTCCATAGCGACTACGGCGTTTGTGCGTCCTTTGCGGACCGGCAGGAAGCCCTGGATTTCATGGAGCGACTGCTTAATTTTCTGAATGAACTCTATAGTCGCCGGAATCAACTGGAGCCTAACTATCAGGGCTGGCATCCGGTGCCGGCACTCCATATTTTTAAGCTGCTGCCCCAAACAAACTGTCGGGCCTGCGGTTATCCTACCTGTTTGGCCTTTGCTGCGGCCTTGAGCCGGCAGCAAACCCTGCCGGAACATTGCCCTGGATTTTGCCAGCCCATATTGGCCCAGGCGGTTTATCCGGTGATGGATAATCAGGGGAATCTGGTATCCACGGTTACTCTTGAATTCGATCCCGGCCGATTCAACCCTGCTGTAGGGCAGAGCCCGGCAGATCGTCTCGGGATTAAGGCAAGTTCCGGCGGTTGTCCCATAACCCCGCTTACGAGCCGGGAGAGGGAGGTCTTGAGGATGGTGGCCCAAGGAGCTACTAATCTGGAGATTGCGGCTCAGTTAGAATTGAGCCACCACACCATAAAGAGCCATATTATTAACATTTTTAATAAATTGGGAGTAAAAGACCGGACTCGGGCCGCGGTCTGGGCGGTCCGCCATAATCTGGTCTGAACCGTCTGCATGAAGAAAAAATTTTCCCAAAAATAGCTGTATCCCCCATTCGGGGGATGTTTTTTGGTGGAAGCTGCTTTAAAGTCTTTGGCGTGGTCACCTCGGGCGGCGAAACGCAGAGAATGTCGAGACAGAAGCTCGCCTGGCCGAAAGATTCCGCCACCGGATGTTGGCTCCTTTCAGAAAACATCAGGGTGACCGCGAGGAAATCATCCCGTTTATCGGGATTCGGTATGGCCCTGAGAATCCAGGCAGGAATAAACCCCATGCGGATGTAATGGACCAGGCCGGATTTTCCTGATTATCCGCATCGCCGTTTAATCGGCTGTTCATCGGAAGCAAGCAAGGACCATGAAGGTCACGCGCCCTGCGAGGCTTGATCGTCATGGTCCTTTTTTAATGTGAACCGACCGGAAATACTGTTCGGGCGATTGGGAAGGATGCAAAGATGAAAATGTGTGTTTGTGGCAAAGGTGGCAGCGGTAAGAGCACCGTGTTTGCTTTGTTGGCCGAGGCTTTTACCAAGATTGGCAAGGATGTGCTTATCCTGGATTCCGATGAATCAAATGCAAGTTTATCTTGGATGCTCGGTTTTGACCATCCCCCTGATCCTTTGATGAATCTGGTGGGAGGCAAAAGATACGTCCAGCAAAAAATGCTCGCCGGATTTACCAAAGGCGAAGCTGAACCAGCGATGAGCATCTGGGAATTGGAAAAAATCACCAGCCGAACTATTCCCCCGAAAAACGTGGCACAAAAGGGCCGTTACGCGTTGGTGGCAACCGGGAAAATTCATCAAGCTCTGGAAGGCTGCGCCTGTCCCATGGGAGTGGTGACCCGGGAGTTTCTCAGGAAATTGCAGCTGGCTCCTGATGAAGTTGCCTTGGTGGACCTGGAGGCTGGCATCGAGCATTTCGGACGTGGGATAGAGAATAGCGTTGACTTGGTTGTCTGTGTAGTGGAGCCTTCCCTGGAATCCATCTCATTGGCCGCTAAAGTAATGGAGTTGACCAAAGCGGCCGGAGCGTTATTTGCCGGCGCCATCATAAATAAGATCAGCACACCTGAACAGGAAGGCATTGTGGCCAGCAAACTAAGCGAGCTCGGTATACCCGTGATTGTCAAGCTGGGGCTTCATGAAGAGATCCAAAGGGCCTGTCTTCAGGGAAGACCGCTCGAAATATCACTTACCTCAGTGGAACAACAGGAAATTACTGGTTTTTTAGACCGCTGCCTGAAAACTTCCTGAGGAAGCGAAGGCACAGGAAATAAGGCCCAGCCAAAAGACTTAGGGCAGGGGTGTACCTTGGCGGGGATGCCCTGCCCTAAAGAGGGGATCGGCCTCAGGAAGAGAGCCTGCCCGAGGTATGTCCCATCGCCCCCTTCAACTATTGTACGCACAAGGGGGTAACAATAACAAGAAAATAAAGGGGGGGGAGATGAAGCGGCAAGGAATAGGATTGCTAACGATGCTGCTGTATCTGATAGGCGCCGGCTTGAGCTACGGCGATGAGCCGCCCGGAGCACAGGCTATAGACGAAATAGTGGTGGAGAGCGAGCGTCAGGTGGAAAGGCAAAGCCAGATAACCATTAAACCCGAGGGGCTACCGGCCAAGGTTAATATCGTCACCCGGGACGACCTGCAAATGATGCCCTATACCGGCGATTATCTGGACATGTTGCGCCCCATACCGGGAGTCCAGATTAATAAGGTAGCCCGGGGCGACATCGGCCATTTTATCGGCATGCGGGGGTTTAACACCCAACAATCCACCGCCATTTTCGTCGATGGCATGCCCGTGAACACCCTCTACTGGCCACAAGGGCAGACCCAGATCGGCTGGCTGGTCCCGGAAATGATCGAGCGCCTAGAGGTCATTAAAGGACCTTTTTCAGCTCTGTATGGCAATTTCGCGTTAGGCGGAGTAATTAATTTCATCACCAAAAAGTCGGACCCCTCCCCCAGTTTGGGAGGTTATGGGGGCACCTATGATACCTGGCGGGGTGTGGGCGTTATCAGCGATCCATCCTGGAGTAAATCCCTGGCCGATATAACCCCGTTCCTGGTTTGGGAAGGCTACAGCCGGGGCGGTTACCGCCACAATTATGATTACCAGCGGGGCCAATTATTCAATAAGTTCACTATTCCTCTAGGGGAGGGGGATTTGTCGGTGCGAGCCCATTATGTGGCACGAACCTGGGGATTCCCGGGGGTTTTGAGAATAGATCAAATGAAAGCGGGACTAGTGAACCGGAAGGATGCCGCCAGCCTATATGACCGGGGCGACGGCGAACTGGCAGATGTTGTCCTGAATTACTCTCCTCGGGATGGGGAGGAAGGCTTCCACGCTTCCCTGTACTATGCCTATATGTGGCAAGCCCAGGCGGGGACCTTCTTGCCCAATCCGCAAACCCGGTATGAATCCAGGTTTAACTATTGCGGCTGGCGTCTTCTTTATGATTATCGGCCGTTCGAGCAAATGTCCCTGGTCATCGGCAACGAATTGCGCCGAGACGACGTCCGAACCAACATCTGTCGGGTCATTCAATATTACAACATCCTCAGGCCGATGAATTCCTATGATTTCAGGCAATTCAGCACCGGATTTTAGTAATCGATCACAGGGTATAAGATTATGCTTGGGAAATCCAAGCGATATCTGGGGCTTTGCCTTTAAAATAACTACTTATGGCCTCCACTAACACGGGGAACGTTTGC
>VGSX01000217.1 GCA_016874895.1 Deltaproteobacteria bacterium | reverse complement strand
GTCAGTTAAAAAAAAGCATTCGACCTTTATGAATTTCATCCCGCTATATTTCCCGGAGAAACTGACCATCATCAATCCCGCCGGGATCATCGGCGTCCTGACGCTCTGGTCCCGGGTGGATTATGTTATCGAAAAGTTCCGCCAGGCCGGGTGGGACCTTAATCCCGCTACCTCCCCCATTGCCGTTTTCGGCAACCTTTATGGCAACGGCCTGCGGGAGCTGCTGCGCAATTTATTGTATAACCCCCAGATCCAGGTTTTACTGGTCTGCGGCCGCAACCGCTCAGGGTCTTTGGAAGAATTGCAGGCGTTTTTCCAAAGGGGCTTAGAACCAGCATTTTCTACATTAGTGACATACAAAACCGGCGGTAGCGGGGAGCCGGTGGAGACCTGCAAGATTCGCGGCACTAACCGCCTTATTGACAATTTAGTGCGGCCCGAAATATTTGCCGAGCATCCCTATATCAGTGTGCTCAAAGCACCCCAGGATGAAGGCGTTCTAGAGGATTTATCGGCTTCTTGGAGTTCCTGGCAATCCGGATTATACCACAGGCGGCAAGACCCGGAACAAACATTACTACGTCAAGAGATTCCTCTGCCGGAGGTCATTACCTCACATTTCCCCTCAAACCCGAGGGCCCATACCATCGTAGCAGATAAACCCCTGGAGGCCTGGCAGGAGATTCTGTTCGTCATCAGCCGCTTCGGCCACCCGGTGACGTTGGCCAAGGGGGAGCGGCTGGAGCTCCAAAACCTGAAGGTCGTGGTGGAGCAGCCGGCCTTTGAGGCGGATGAGGCGCTGCGGCGGTTCCACTTTGACCCACATAACCTGCGCATCTATCAGATGGATTTTTTAAGGGGAGAGAAAGGGCCCGACGAAACCTACAGCTACGGCCACCGCCTGCGGGCTTATTTCGGGACCGACAACTTGGCGGCCTGTGCCAGGCGCCTGCAGGCCGACCCGGAGGACCGCAAGGCCTACCTCACCCTGTGGGACAACCGCCGGGACCTGGAAGTCCCCAAGGCCCAGCCCTGTTTTGTATCCCTGTTCTTTCGCCGCTTTGAGGAAAAACTCACCCTGAGCGCCACCTTCCGCACCCACAACGCCCTGGACGCCTGGCTGCCCAATTTCTATGGCCTGATGGCGGTGCAGCAGTGGGTCGCCCTGGACCTGGAAATGCCCCCCGGCCCCATCACCTTAGTCAGCCACTCCATCAGCATCGACCGCAAGGAGCTGGACCGGGCCCTGGCCATCACCGGCCAACGCTCCTTTAGCATCCGGGAAGACCCCTGCGGCTATTTCCGCCTCAGCCTGGACGAAGGGGAGATCCTGGTGGAACACCGCTACGGTGATGTCACCCTGAAGGAATACCGGGGAAAGAAGGCGGTGCAGCTGCAGCACCACCTGGCCCGGGACCTGGCCCTGTCCGACCTCAATCACGCCCTGTACCTGGGGCGGCAGCTGGAGCGGGCGGAAGAGTGTTTGCGCACCGGCCGGGAATTTGAGCAGGACTAGCAGGGGTCAGGGGTCAGGGGTCAGGGGTCAGGGGTCAGGGGTCAGGGGTCAGGGGTCAGTAAAGTGTGTCGATTTAAGAGAAAAGTCAATATATTTCTTTATATTCGAGGATATTTTATCTCCTTTGCGGACGGGCGCGGAGGCCCGCCCCGCCGGTAATTGGCCTTATCACAAAAATTCTGCCATATTTCCATCTGAAAGGGCAAGCTAAGCATGCACATCGTCCAAGTCAGGCAGCAGTCACAGGAGGAGCTTATCAGTCGTCTGCGGCGGGTGCCGCTGCAGGAGCAGCCGGAGGTGCAGATTTACCAGAACGCGTTGATTTCTTTGGAGTGCATCCACACCAGGCACCTCCACCCGCCCCAGAATTATATCTGGCTGGCGGAGTTAAAGAAGGTACAGGAGTTACGCTGGGGCCTCCGGGAGCATGGCGTGGATATGTTTCACCTGAACGGCTTTGTCACCTATACCGTCGAGGAAGTGGGCGGAGAACTGGTGGACTACGACCTTTATCCTCCCATCATCGAAGAGTCCTTCGAGGCCGACGGCACCGTGGCCCTGCTCATCAATGACGGCATGCACCGGATTTATCTGGCTCGCTCGGAATGGCTCATCCCCCAGGTGGTTTATGTCCGGGGCGTGCCCAAGGAATATCCTTATTACGCCTTTCCCCGGCCCCAGGGCTGGGAGGGCATCGATCTGCTGCCGGACAACCCGGACAAAAACCGCTACCTCAAAAAATGTCACCGCATCCGCCACAACAAGGCACTGTACCGCAATTTCCAGGCGGTTTTCCGGAACGTCGGGGGGTCCCGGAGCCGACTGCACAACCCGAAGGGGTAACGGGAGTTCGGGCCTCGGACTTTTCACCCCTGGTGGGGAAATGGCTTGTAAATCTGGGAAGGTTCGATTATATGAAAGATAGGCGGGCCGGATTGAGGCTGCTTATGATAAGGAGATTAACGGTGCGGCGTTTTCAGGCTATCTCGGTGATTCTGACAGCCCTGGGGCTGGCTGGATTAATTCTCGCGGCTGTGGTCGGGGCCCAGTCCCGGGTCATGGGGGATGATGTCCTCGAGATGCTTGCCAAGGGATTTGATTACATGTCCCAGAGCAACTTTAGTGCGGCCCAGGCGGAATTTGAAAAGGTCATCAAGAGCGATTTCGACAATCCCTTTGCCAACAACAATATGGCCGTATTAATGGAAAAACAGGGTAGGCTGGTGGATGCCATGACCTACCTGAAGATTGCGGCCAAGGCAGCGGAAAACTACAAGAACAGAGTAAAGCAGGCCCATCTCCTCGGCCTGCTCTGCGCCGCGGTGAACCCGGAAAAGGAAACCGCCGATAAGAGTGCGGTGTCCCAGGTAATCGCCGACAATCAGAGGAAACTGGCTGAAAAAATGGCCTCACAGCCGACCGCGGCATCACCTGAACCCGGGAAATAAACGAGCTTTTTGGGGTTAATGAAACTGTTTTCTTTGAAGCACTATTAATAACGGGCCCGACGCCGGCCCCCGGAGTCTGGAACTTCCTGCCAAGGCGTCTGCCGCCATGAACTTACTTGACTTAGGTATTCTGGTTATTCTTCTGCTTGTCGGGTTGCGGGGTTATTACCGCGGGCTGCTGCAGGAGGTATCGGTCATAGTCGGCCTGGTGGCCGGATTAATCATCGCGGCCCACTATTATCTGAGCCTGGCCAGGATGATGGCCCAGTGGGTGCATACCCCCCTCTATAGCCGGATTATCAGCTTCCTGATGATCTTAATGGCGTCTTACTGGATAATTCGCATCGCCGGCCATTTTCTGCATCGGTTTGCCTCCGCCATTTATCTGGGGTCCCTGGACCGCGTCCTGGGAGGGGCTTTTGGAATCGTCAAGGGCGGCGTCATCCTGGGGTTTCTGCTCACGGTGATTACCCTGATGGTCCCCAAGGACTCTAAGTTATTGCAGGAATCAATGTCGGCACCCTTTTTGCGACTGGCTTACCAACAAACTCTGCGACTCCTGCCCCCGGAATTCAAAAAACAGGTGACCGAACGGGCCTTGCAGTTTGAGCGGGAATGGGGCGGAAAAAAGCGGTCTAGCGGCCGAGGAGAGGAGATCTGAGATGACGGGGGCGCTTCCCTTTCAAAAGGAACAATCGGTGCATCCGGCGGCGGCGCTCACCGCCCTGGTGGAAGTAATCCGCCGTCTGCGCGGCCCCGGGGGCTGTCCCTGGGACGCCAAACAGACGCCGGACACTCTAAAAACCTACATGCTGGAAGAGGCCTACGAGCTGGTGGAGGCTTTGGACTCGGGAGATCTCACCAAGATCAGGGAAGAATTGGGGGATGTGCTGCTGCACCTCGTCATGCTCAGCGAAATATACCGGGAACAGGAGTTGTTTTCCCTCACCGAAGTCATCGACGGCATCCGGGCCAAGATGATCCACCGGCACCCCCATGTATTCGGAGAAGAAAAGGCCGAGACCCTGGAGGAGTTGCGCTCCATCTGGGAAAAGGCCAAAGTCGCGGAGGGCAAGACCGGCGCCCTGCTGGCCGAACTCACCCCCCGGCAGCCGGCCCTGGCCCAGGCCCAGAGGCTGGGGGAGGCCGCCTCCCGCATCGGCTTCGACTGGCCGGATTTAACCGGGGTCCTGGACAAGTTCGAGGAAGAGCTGCATGAATTCCGGGAGGCCCTGGAGGAAGCCGATCCGGCGCACCAGGAAGAGGAACTGGGCGATCTGCTCTTCTGTTTGGTCAACGTGGCCCGTTTCCTGCGCATCGATTCCGAGGGGGCGCTGCGCCGCACCATTCATAAATTCATCAAGCGCTTTCACCTGGTGGAGCGGGCCTTGATCAAGCAGGGGAAGACCCCGGAAACTGCCAGCCTGGAAGACATGGACGCCATCTGGGAAGAGGTGAAACAGCAGCAGCGCCGCCGGTCGGCTTGAGATTTCGTCAGATGAACCTGATAACCCTGCTGACAGGGCTGCTCGCCTGGTGCCTCCTGGCCGGGGTGCAGCCCCTGGCAGGCATGGAGATAGTCTATCGCGGCGATGCCACGACGCCGGCCGTGGCTTTGACCTTTGACGACGGCCCCTCCCCCCGGTATACCCCCCAGATATTAGAGGTGCTGTCCCAGCACCAGGCCCAGGCCACCTTTTTCGTCCTGGGCCGCCATGCCCAACGTTACCCGCATCTGGTCCGGGCCATCGCCGCGGCGGGGCATGAAATCGGCAATCATTCTTACAGTCATCTTCGTTTAGCCCAGGAAAGCCTAAAGGTGTGCCAAGAGGAAGTGGCCCGCACGAAAACCCTCCTGGCCGGATTGGGTGTTCCGCCTTCGGGCCTTTTCCGGCCGCCGTACAGCGAGGTATCGCCGCAGCTCCGGCAGGTTGCCGCGGCGCAGGGGCAACGGCTCATTTTATGGAGTATCAATTCTGCGGATTATAACGGGGACTCGGGCCCCGTGATCGCCGAGAGGGTTTTACAACACGTAGGCAACGGCGCCATTATCATCTTCCATGACAATGATGAGTTTGACGGCGCGGATCGGCAGCCCACCGTGGCGGCCCTCAGGCTGTTCCTGCCGATATTGCGACAGCGGGAGGTGGCAATGCTGACGGTCTCAGGCCTCCTGGGCCGGTCCGGGGAGGGGCGGAGGGCTCATCTCCTCAGGTCCGCACTTCAAGCTCCGCCACCAGGCGGTCGGCATATTCCATGATCCAATCCCGCTGGACCCGGGTGGCATAGCCGACGCAGGTGCACCGCATGGTCCGGCGGCTGCGGATGAGAAACTCGAACTTGACGAAATTCCGGCCCAGCTCCACGGCAAAACAATGGGGCTGGCAGTCCTTGTGGGCCAGCTGGGGTTCACTGAGCTGCTCCGGGGTCAATTCTACCCACCAGATGCCCTCCAACCCCGAGGGTGAGGCCTTTTCGTCCAGGTACTCCTTGATGCGGGCCAGGTCCGGGCGGGGAATCTCATCCAAGACATACTGTTTCATGGGGTCTCCTCAGGGAAAATGGCGTCTCAGCGCGGTCGTTCAAATTTCCGGGGCACCGGCAGGTATTCCACCGCCGGCTGCTGCCGCACCGGTTGGGGAAAGAGTTCCATGAGCTCCAAAACCTCCGTGGGCATCTGGCTGACCACCGGCAGCCCCAGGTGTCTGGCCTCCTCAAAGGAAATGGGATGATCATGGGTCCAGGTGCCTTCGGACATCAATCGGGCCAGTTCATCGGCTTTTTCCGGGATCATGGTCTTGGAGAGGAAACCCCTTACTCCCTCCCGGATCTGCCAGATGGCTTTTTCCGCCTGATCCGCCAGCACCAGGGTCTCGTCATCCACGGACTGGATCGGTTTGCGGGCCACGGCGCGCAGCAGGGAGGCCGCGGGAAATTTCCCCAGTTGGGGGTCCACCGGCCCGAGGACGGCATCTTCGCACATGATGATCTCATCCGCGGCCAGGGCAATGAGCGTTCCCCCCGACATGGCGTAGTGCGGCACGAGGACGGTGGTTCTGCCGGGGTGGCGGTGGATGGCTCGGGCGATCTGCATGGAGGCGAGGACCAGGCCCCCGGGGGTATGCAGGATGATGTCCAGGGGGACCTGGGGATCGGTGAGGTGGATGGCCCGGAGCACCTGTTCCGAATCATTCACGTCGATGTAGCGGAAAATAGGGACGCCCAGAAAACTCATGGTCTCCTGGCGGTGCACCAGGAGGATGACCCGGGATTGCCGGGTTTTTTCCAGGCGGGCGA
>VGSX01000216.1 GCA_016874895.1 Deltaproteobacteria bacterium | reverse complement strand
ATCGTACAGGGCGTTGGTGTAATTAACCCGGACCCGGGTGAGCAGGGTTTGGGCGTCGATCACCTCGGTGGCGGTCCCCACCTGTTCTTTGTAACGCTCTTCATTCAAGCGCAGGTTTTCCTCGCCTTGCTTTACCGCGCCCTTGGTCACGGCAATGCGTTCCGCGGTTTCCTTTAATCCCAGGTAGGCGTTTTGCACCTCGAGTTTTATCTGTTCGGCCAGGTCTTGCTTCTGCACCGCCAGCTGCTGCAGCCGCTCCCTGGCCTGGGACACCTGGGCCTTGGTGTCGAACCCGGAAAAGATGTTCCAGTTCAAACCCACCAGGGCATACCATTGATTATCATGCACCGCGAAGTTGTTCTGCTGATAATACTGGCCCGCCCCGGCGTAGAAACGGGGGAAATGACCGGCCCGGGCCTCGGTGATGCTCTTTTCCCCTTGTTTGAGCCGCCGGTCCGCGGCCTTGAGATCACTTCTGGCCTCCAGGGCGGTTTGGGTGGCTTCGGCCAGATTCACCGGCGGCGCGGTTATGCCGGTTTCGTCCTGGAGCTTGATGATCTGGTCAATGGGGAGGCCTAGAAGCTTATTCAAGGCCGCCTTGGCGTTGATAACCGCGTTTTTGGTGCTGATCAGCCTCTGGCGGGCGTCGGCCAGGGAAACTTCGGCCTGTAAAACGTCATTGTAGGTTACTACCCCGAACTCGTACAAATCTTTGGCGATTTTTTGATGGTTGGCCAACTGCACCACTTCTTGCTCTGCAATGAGGGTGACCTTCTCACTGCGCAAGACGTTAAAGTAATACTGGGCCACCAGCAAAAAGATATCGTCCCGGGTGGTCTGGGTGTCCAGACGGGCGGCATCCTTGCCCAGGACGGCTTTTTGGTAGCGGGACGGCGTGGCCCCGAAATCAAAGAGGGTCTGCTCCGCATAAACCGAGCTTTCCCAATAATTCCGGTTGGTAAAGGAGAATGGCTGGCTCCCTTGAAAAGTATATTTCCTGGGCAGATCATACGTCTGTTGGATCAGACGGGCATTGACCTGGGGAAGAAATCCGGCCCGGGCCCGGATGCGCTCCTGTTCCGCGATCAATTCCTGGAGGCGGCTCACTTTGATATTGGCGTTTTCCTTCCAGGCCTGCTGGAAAGCCTCACCTAAGGTCAAGACCTGGGCGGCGGCTGGGGACCCACCGTAGGCCGGGAGAAGGTACAGGGTGCAGATAATCACAAAGGAAAGAAGAGTTTTCATTAAACTTTCCTAAAAAATTAAAAGGCAAGCCTTGGGCAATATGCAGAATCTGGGACCATAAAGGATCAGCCTCATGGGGAGTACGAAAATTTTTCCTGCCGCTGAGCCGAACAGTAACCCCTAATCATGGTATCTTCATGGTCAGTTGGGGGTTGCAGAGGTAACTTCATTGTGTGCTTAACACAGGCTAATTTCAACTGTCAAGAGAAAATCCAAAGTAAGCTTTCAGCGGTCAGCTCTCAGCCATCAGCTTAAAAAATAATTTATCGTAGTTAGCATGGCTCACTCTGTCCTGAATTTTTCCAATAGATAAGCTGATCCTCAGATTTTACCGAAAGCTGAACGCTTCCTCCATAATATGCTTGACAGCCATCAGACGAAGACGGAAAGTTACATATTATGGCAGACCGGCAACGGTCTGGCAGAGAAAACATTATGACAATGGTGGGTACCTATGAAATTAAGTATTGTCATCCCGGTTTATAATGAAAAACATACCTTGGAGGAGATAGTCCGGCGGGTCCAGGCCACCCCGTATGACAAGGAACTGGTCATCGTCGATGATGCCTCCACTGACGGCTCCCGGGATATTATCCGCCGCTTGGCTCAAGAAAACGGGAATATTCGCGCCTTTTACCACGACCGCAACCGGGGGAAAGGCGCGGCCCTGCGCACCGGCTTCGGGCAGGTCACCGGTGATGTGGTGATCATCCAGGATGCCGACCTGGAGTATAATCCCATCGATTATCCCGAATTGCTCAAACCCATCGAGCGGGGCGTGGCCGACGTGGTTTACGGCAGCCGCCTGGTGGGCGCCGCCCCCCACCGGGTCCTGTTTTTCTGGCACTATGTGGGGAACAAGGTGGTCACTACCCTGTCCAATATGCTCACCAATCTGAACCTGACGGACATGGAGACCTGCTACAAGGTTTTTAAGGTTGAGGTAATCAAAAAAATCACCATCAAAGCCGACCGGTTCGGGGTGGAGCCGGAATTGACGGCCAAGGTGGCCCGCCAGCGGTGCCGCGTCTACGAGGTGCCCATTTCCTATGACGGCCGGGATTACAGCGAAGGCAAAAAGATCACCTGGCGGGACGGCATCGCCGCCATCTATTATATAATCCGGTTCCGCTTCTGGGATTAGGATGTTACCTTCCTGTCTGCGCCACAACAGAGCCCTGGTAAAGATCATTGCCGGTTTATGGCTGCTGCAGTTAGGCTGGCTGGCCTGGCATTACGCCCCGGAAGCCCTCGAGGTAACCCAGCGTCTGGCCAGCGGCGAGGTGGGGGGGGCTGTCCGCCAGGAAGACGCTTATTACCGTTGGCTGGGAGAGCTGGCGGAATTGCTGCCTCCGACGGCGACTTATATTTTTATCGACCGATATGAGGCCGGGAAATATCTGGAAACGCGCTATGTCCTGCATCCCCGGAGAATGGTGCGCCTCAATCCCCAGGTGACGCCAGCCTTTCTCTACGACCGCATTGTCCGGGAACAGGCCGAGTATCTTATCCTGCCGGAAGGCGAGGCATCTGTGACCTGGAAATACGTGTCGCAGTCGGATAGCCACCTCTTCCAGGCCCTGCCAACGTCCGGGCCCGGGATGGTTTTCCGGGTAAATCTCCGGCAGGTGACAGGCGGTTTTTATGATTGAGACGGCCTGGTTACTTCTGAGACTGACCGGGGGCGTGGCCTCCATCCAGTTTTTCGGCTACGCCCTGTTCGTGCTCCTGGTGCCCTGGCGCAGCGGTTTCACCAGCCTGGAACGGGGCGCTTTGGCCTTCGGGTTGGGGAGTTTCGGGCTTACCCTGTGGATGCTCCTCCTCACCTTTTTGCAGGTGCCCTATTCCTTGGCAAGCATCACCGGTCCCTGGGTCCTGGCGGCTATCCCCGGCCTGGTACTGGCCTGGCAACGCGGCTGGCTGGCGGCGGATTGCCGTTATGTGGCGGCAAAGGCACACAGGCTGCTCACTTTGGGCCGAGGCTCGGAACGGTCGCGTGCTGAAACGCTCCTCATACTCCTGTTGCTGCTCGCCTTCGGCTTCGGGTTGCTGCGGGCTATGCTTTACCCCATGTGGTCCTGGGACGCTTTGGCCACCTGGGGATTGAAAGCCAAGGCCTTTTATCTGGCCCAAGGCGTGGACCTGAGCAGGTTTGAGGCCCATAACTACTACCCCAACCTGGCGCCGCTGCTCATGGCCTATCTCTATTTCTGGTTGGGGGGTATATATGATCACCTGGTGAAAGCCCTCTTCCCCCTGTGGGGGGGAGCCACCCTGGCCATGTTCTATGCCTTCCTGCGCCGCCTGGAGGTGCAACGGGCCTGGGCCCTGGGGGCCGCCGCCTTTTTAGCTCTCAACGGGGCCACTTTTCTAACCCACCTGTATATTGCCTATGCCGATCTCATGCTGGCCTACTATCAGCTGGCGGTGGCGGGTCTGCTGTTACTCTGGCTCTGGGACGAGGCTCCGGCCGGGAGCGGCGCGCTCATTGCCGGCCTGAGCGGCGCCATGGCCTGGAGCAAGTACGAGGGCTGGCCCCTGGTCATGATAACTTTTCTGGCTGCTTTCCTGACCCTGATCTGGCTGAGACCATCGCACCTGGCACGAAGGCTGGTGACCCTGTTGCTTTTGGGAGTGGGGGGCTGGTTTTTTACCCTCCCCTGGCGCCGGTTCGTGGCCCTGCAGGGTCTGGAAGTGGGAACAGATCATATCGGCGGGCTTTTTCTGCAGCAAGCCGTGGCGGGCCTGTGGAGCCTGCTGTCGGCCCTGGTGTGGCCGCCCTACTTCGGCCTGCTCTGGCCCGCCATCTTTGTGAGTTTCATCCTGGCGGGCAGGACCCTGTGGCGTACTCCCCTGCTCTTTTTGGGGTTGTTGCTGGCGGGTAATCTGGCCGGCATTGTTTTAGCCTACGCCCTGGTCCCGGCTTCACCGGCGGAATTTCATCTCTACATCCGGGCCACGGTGGACCGCCTGCTCCTGCATTGCGCCCCGGCCGTGGCCCTGATTTTTGCCGTTCCCCTGGGGCCCCGGGCTCCGGGGCCGGCGGTTCCCGAGTGATTTTATTTGACCTGCGGATTACCGGGGTTATAAAATAGTACTACAGCTTTCAGCGATCAGCCCTCGGCTTTCAGCAAAATGAAGCGAAAAATGATGGATTCTTTTGAACCAAAGTTTTTAACCCCCTGCGGCATACTTAGTTGAGACTACGGGACGGATAAGGGAAAGCACTATGAAAACGGTTATTGTCATTCCGGAAAGGTGTGTGGGCTGCCAGCAATGTCAGGTGGCCTGTGCCGTGGAACACTCCCAGAGCAAAAATCTCTTCGCCGCCCTGAGTGAGGCGGTGCAACCCCGGCCCCGGTTACGGGTTTATCCCGGCGCCAGCCATTTTGCCTTTGTCAATAAATGCCGGCATTGTGATCCGGCTCCCTGCCAGATGGTGTGTATGCCCGGGGCGATAACTCATAACCCGGAACTGGGCACCACGGATATCGACCCGCACCGGTGCATCAGCTGCGCCATGTGCGCCATGGCCTGCCCCTTCGGGGTGCTGCGTTTCGCCCCCAGTGTGGAAGCCTTGGAAAAGGGGCCGGTGGCCCTGAAATGCGATCAGTGCCCGGACCGGGTCCGGGAGGGGAGGGTCCCCGCCTGTGTGGAGGCCTGCAAAGTCGGGGCTTTGAGATACGGCACCCTGGCCGAAGCCATGGAGCTCAAGGGATTGCGGGTATCCCGTTCGGTCTTTGCCACCCTGCAGGGTACCGAGAGCATAACTACCGCGGTGCCGGAGCAGGTCAGGCTCTGGCGCCAGTTGTCCTGAAGGTGGCCGGAAGAATTTAACCTTTACCGGACTTACCCGGGCCGCCGGGTAAAGAAAGACCGGATGGGTGGGAACCCATGAACTGGATGGCTGCATACCCCCAACGCGCCCGTCTCGTGGCCATAACCGCGTCCGTGCTCATCGGCGCGCTCCTCATGGGGGTAAAATTTTATGCCTATTGGCTGACCCAATCTGCGGCCATCCTCTCGGACGCCCTGGAATCCATCATCAACGTGGTGGCCAGCGCCTTTGCCCTGGGCGCGGTGGTGCTGGCGGCCCGGCCCCCTGACCCCAGCCATCCGTACGGGCATGGCAAAATCGAATATTTTTCCGTGGGGTTCGAGGGGGCCCTGATTTTCCTGGCGGCCCTGGGGATCTTCCTCAAGGCCGCCCAACAAATTATGTATCCACGGGAATTGCCCTTCCTGGAAACCGGTCTGTGGCTGATCCTGGGGGCCACCCTGGTGAACCTGGGACTGGGGACCGGGTTGGTGTATGTGGGCCAGAAAACCCATTCCATTACCCTCACTGCGGATGGCTGGCATCTCCTGACCGACGTTTACACCTCAGTCGGGGTGCTGTTCGGCCTGGCACTGGTCTGGCTCACCGGCCACACCTGGCTGGACGGAGCCGCCGCGGCCCTGGTGGGGGTCAATATACTTTATACCGGCTGGAAATTATTGCGCCATTCCTTTGCCGGGCTCATGGATGCGGCCGAGGTGAAACTCCTGGAGGAAATTTCCGACCTCCTCAAACAACATCGCAAAAGCACCTGGATCGATGTGCACCAACTGCGGGCCCGCCGGTCCGGGGAACGCCTGTATGTGGATTTTCATTTGATTCTGCCGCATGATTTCAGTCTGGCGGAAGGTCACCGGGAGGTCAAGGAACTGGAAGGAATTTTTAGTGACTACTTCCAGCATCAGGCCGAGGTCCACATTCACGTGGACCCCTGTGAGAATTGTGAATGCCCCATCTGCGGCTATGATCCCTGCCGCTCCCGGCGGTCCGAAACCACCCGGCAGCGGCTCTGGCGGCGGGAGATAGTAGTGGAAAAACGGGAAGGGGAGGAATAATGGCTTCATCACTGGGGTGCCGCCCTTTGCGGCGGGAGATGCTGCCCGACCCCGTGGACGTGCCCGGTCCGGCGGCCCTGACCCGGGACCAGGGGATGCATCTGGCCCAAACCAGGGCCCGGGAACTGC
>VGSX01000215.1 GCA_016874895.1 Deltaproteobacteria bacterium | reverse complement strand
TTCAGGGGTGGCAGCCTTAAGGAAAGTTCGATTTTTTCACCGCAGAGACGCTGAGGGCGCGGAGATCTTGCGATAAAGCGATAAGAGTCTCCTGATAGCCATCTCTCTTCCTCTGCGTCCTCGGCGCCTCGGCGGTGGATTTTTTCCCTCTTCCCTCTTCCCTTATCCCTCTTCCCTATTCCCTGATTTCAATGGCTCCGGCGGGGCAGACGTGAACGCAGACGCGGCAGCCCACGCAGCGGAGCTGGTCCACCCGAACCTGGCCGGTGTCCGGGTCAGCCTTCAAGGCCGGGCACTCGAAGTTTTCCAGGCAGTGGTGGCAGGCGATGCAGCTTGCGGTCACCTCAACCCGGTGGCGGATCTGTTCCCGAGGTGCGGCCTTATCCAACAGGCACGGGTGCCGGGCGATGATGACGGCGACCCCGCCCTGGGGGTCCCGGGTGTGCTGCGCCGCCCGTTGCAGCAGCGCCATGAACTCGGGGAGCTGATAGGGGTCCATGACTTCCAGAAAACGGACGCCGCAGGCCCGGATGAGGTCCTCCAGGGGCACCGCCTGGGTAGGCTCGCCCCTGGCGGTGAGCCCCAGGTGCGGCACCGGTTGGTGGCCGGTCATGGCTGTGGTGGCATTGTCCAGAATTACCAGAATAAATCGGGCCTGCTGCACCACCGCGTTGATGAGGGCGGGAATCCCGGCATGGAAGAAAGTCGAGTCGCCGATGGTGGCCACGATGGGGGGGATATCCCGGCCCGCGGTGTGAAAAGCATGATATAAGCCGGCGGCCTGGCTGATCCCAGCCCCCATGCAGTGCACCGTGTCCACGGCCCCCAGGTTCATCCCCAGGGTGTAACAGCCGATATCGCTGGGAAAGATGCCGTCTGGGAAGGTTTCCCGGATGCCGTAAAAAGCGGCCCGGTGACCGCAGCCGGCGCAGAGGGTGGGGCGGGCGCCGCCGCCGGGCGGGGGAGGGGAGGGGAGGGGAGGCAGATCAAGGAATTTCCCTAATATCCCCTGGATAACGTCCGGCGTCAGTTCCCCCTCAGTGGGGACAGATCGGTTCAGTCGGCCCTGAATGCCCCGGTGGGCCAGTTGGCGTTCGATGACCGGATAGGTTTCCTCCAGCACCAGGATGTGTTGATAGGCGATATAAACGTGTTCGATGAATTCCGGGGCCAGGGGGTAGGGCAGGGGGACCTGGTATAAGTCCAGGCGCCCCAACAGGCCCAATTCCGCCAGCCAGTCCCAGGTATGGGCAAAGGCCACGCCGGAAGCAATGATCACGGTTTTCGGGAAGGACCCGTCCCCCGGGGTCAGGACCGGGGGATAGAAGCCGGATTGGGCGATGGCGGCGATCTTGTCGTTCAAACCCCGGTGCAGGTCCCGGAGAAACTGGGGGGTGGCGCACCAGCGGGCCGGATTCTTGACGAACTCCGGCTCCCGGGCCAGCGTCAGCGGAGGGTTACAGGCCACGGGCTGCCGGGCGTGGCAGACCCGAGTGGTGGGCCGCAGCATCACCGGTAGCTCGTACTTCTCCGACAGGTCAAAGGCCGGGGCCACCATCTCCTTGGCCTGCCGGGGACTGACCGGGTCCAGCACCGGGATTTTGCCGAACAGGGCGAAAAAGCGGCTGTCCTGCTCGGTCTGGGAGCTGTGGGGCCCCGGGTCGTCGGCCACGATGACCAGGAGGCCGCCCTTGACCCCGAGATAGGCGGAGCGCAGGAAGGGGTCGGAGGCGACGTTCAGGCCCACCTGCTTCATGGCCACCGCAGCCCGCAGGCCGGTGTAGCTGTGCCCCAGGGCCACCTCGTAGGCGACTTTTTCGTTCAGGGACCACTCGGCGTGAAGTTTCACCCCGGTTTCCCGGCTGAAAGCCGCCATCGCAGCCAGAATCTCCGAAGCCGGGGTGCCGGGATAGGAAGCGGCCAGGGTGCACCCGGCCTCCAGGAGCCCCCAGGCAATGGCCTCATTGCCCATGAGGATGCGCTGTGATGAATTATTCACTATTTCACCGGGTTAAAGGTTATGAAAATTAGCTCAAACTTTTCAACGGCACTATTTTTTGAAAATACTGATTATTCGGTGCCAATCCAATTTATCGAGGGCCATCAAGGCCTTCACAACCGGTCTGAGAGCCTCCTCCCAGTCATCTTCTTCCAGGCCCTTGTATACGGCTAAGTTGGAAAATGATAGCTCTTTTTTGTAATAAGGTTCACTTTTGCCGCCTTTGCGCTGAAAGCCCAGGCGAAATAAAGGTTCTTTGAGCAAGCTATCCAACTCTGGAATTATTGTTTCATATTCTGAACCAGGAAGCTCTACCATGGTTAAGTATGTATAAACACTATCTCTATTATCAGCATCAACACCAAAGAATTTCCAAATTGGATCATCTCCTTCAACTGCCAAACCTATGGATATATATGAGGCGTTAGGTTCATCATCTTTTTTAAGTTCTTCCCTTATAATATCGAGGCACCACTCTTCAGCTAATGAATATTCATCATTGATTGTCCATTGGTCGGGGAGCCATTTTTGACAATTATGCCTTAGGGCCTGGTCTACAGCGCCGAATATATTTTCTTCGAAATTGACAAGTGCTTGATAAATTTCATATGATCTTTCAATGTTTCGAAGGATGAATTTAGTAGTTTCCATAGTATTTCCTTCTCTTATATAGTTTTCTGATAACCTGGGAATACTGTTGGATTAAATGTTGCAAAAAGCTGTTTTCACAATTAGCCGTAAAATCATCCAGAACTTCGGCAAGGAATTTAAAGCTGCGCGGGTCAGACTCTCCGGTTATTGAGGATCTGCCCTCCGGAGTTAAAAATATCAACTTACAGTTTTCATCTTTGAGATTATTAATAAATTTTTTATGAGAAATAATGCTTTGATATCGATTTATTTGTTCCCTTTGTTCTTGGGCTGCTATTTTTACCTCCAATATGATATGAAAATATTTGTTTTCAATAGTGATGTCCATGCGACCATATTCTTCTTGATATTTTTCCCGCGTAACGGTGAAATAATTATTTTTTACTTTTTCACTCAATTCCTCCATACCTAATTTTTTAAGAAAAATAGAGAAAAATGCAGCCCCTTGGGCATGATTCCCCCTTGGATTTAAGAGCCAATATAATACTGAGCAATGTTTCCTTTCGTCTTCCCCTAATTCAATTCCTTCCCAAAAGTTTAACTTTCGAGGATTTCTTTTATAATAAAGCTTATCACTATTGATTTTGATAAGGATATCACTATAGAAAGCAGACATTTTTGTTAGAGAAAGGTCTGAGGTTATTTTCCTTTTCGGAGGAAATCTATCAAAAAAAGAAGAGGTATTCTTTAGTTGAGAAAAATTTCTATGTTGAAAAAAATCCTCGAAATAATTTTTGAGATCAATATTTTTTATGGTGGTCACCTATTCAACTTTTTGACATTTTTATAGAAATCCTTCATCGAAACCCTCCTCCTTTGGCCTTTGTTGAGAATCAAGTATTTCCCAGCAACCCCCGGGGGCGGATGAAGAGCACCAGGAGGAGGACCACGAAGGCGATGACGTCTTTATAGGCGCTGCTGAGGTAGGCGGCGCTGAGGCTTTCCATGAGGCCCAGGGCCAGGCCCCCCAGGATGGCGCCGGGGAAGGAGCCGAAGCCCCCCAAAATGGCCGCGGCAAAGCCTTTGAGGCCCAGGAGCACGCCCACGTCATAGCTGAGGGTGGTGATGGGGGTCACCAGGCAGCCGGCCAGCCCTCCCAGGGCCCCGGCCAGGGCGAAGCTCATGGCCTTTATCCGGGGAACCCTCAGGCCCACGATGGCCGCAGCTACGGGGTTGGTATGCACCGCCCGCATGGCCAGGCCCATGGGGGTGTGGCGAAAAAAGAGCACCAGGGCGCAGATGGCCACTGCGGTGAGGGCCAGAATCCACAGGGTTTGGGGCAGGATGGCGGCGCCCAGGAAGCGCACCGGGTCCTCCCCGGCCAGGGGCGGCACGGCCAGGCGGTTTTTGCCCCAGATCAGTTTCATTATCCCTCGCAGGATAATGGAAAAGCCGATGGTCAGGAAAATCAGGACCAGGACGTTTTGGGAGCGGGACGGGCGCAGACCGAACCATTCCACGGCCAAAGCGGCCAGGGTTACTCCCAGAACGGCCAGGGTAAGGGCGGGCACCATGGGCAGGCCGGCCGCAAACAGGGCGCTGTAGAGCAGCATGCCACCCAGGGAGACGAAATCCACCTGGGTGAAGTTGACGATGCCCATGGTGTTGTGCACCACCCCGAAACCCAAGGCCACCAAGGCATAAATGGCGCCGTTGGTGAGGCCGGCAAAGATAAATTGAATAAGGTCGGTGAAGGAACACATGGGGTCGGGCTTAAGCGAGCCTGGCAGTTAAGGAACGCGCCGTAATGGTTGCGTCCTGATCATCCTGTCGGCTAAGGTGCTGAACTCCTAAAAATCCGGCTAGCTGATTTTAACCACAAACTTTCTAAAAATAACGGGAGCCTGGTATTTTGGCAAGGAAAAATTGCTGGGCCAGGGACCGGCGCGGTGAGAAAAGCCCTGGTCTGGTTGACAAACGAAGTGAAATAATTTAAATAAAGTTGGCTCAATTTAAGGAGGTGCCGGCAGTGGCTAATGTGGTGGTAGTGGGAACGCAGTGGGGTGATGAAGGCAAGGGCAAGATCGTTGATCTGCTGACGGAGCACGTGGAATTGGTGGTGCGCTATCAGGGGGGCAACAACGCCGGCCACACCCTGGTGGTTAAAGGCCAGAAATATATCTTTCACCTGATTCCTTCCGGTATCCTGCACGCCGGTAAGAAGTGCCTCATCGGCAACGGCGTGGTAGTGGACCCGGAAGTGCTCATCGGGGAGATAGACCGCCTCCAGGCCCAGGGAATCAAGATCGGCCCCCACAATCTGCAACTCAGTGAAAAGGCCCACATCATCATGCCGTACCACCAGCGCCTGGACCTGGCCCGGGAGCGGGCCAAAGGTGACGGCAAGATCGGCACCACGGGCCGGGGCATCGGACCCTGCTATGAAGACAAGGCGGCCCGCTGCGGCGTGCGGGCCGTGGACCTCATCGACCCCGTCGCCCTGAAGGCCAAGATAGACTACAACCTGAAGGAAAAGAATTTTATCCTGGAGAAATTTTTGGACGACAAACCCCTGGACGCCGACGAGATTTTCAAGCACTACCGGGAGATGGGGGAGTATCTCAAGCCCATCGTGGCCAATGTGTCGCTCATCCTGGATGAGACCAGGCGGCAGGGAAAAAATATCCTCTTCGAGGGGGCCCAGGGCACCCATCTGGATATCGACCACGGCACCTATCCCTTTGTCACCTCTTCCAACCCCGTGGCCGGGGGTGCCTGCACCGGGGCCGGTATCGGACCCAACCGCCTGGAGCGGGTGGTGGGCATCTCCAAGGCCTATACCACCCGGGTGGGAGGCGGCCCCTTCATCACCGAGGCCCTGGACGCGGACGGGGAGCACCTGCAGGTCCAAGGGGCGGAGTTCGGGGCCACCACCGGGCGCCGACGCCGCACCGGCTGGCTGGACATGGTGGTGCTGCAGGATTCGGCCCGGCTCAACGGCCTCACCGGGCTGACCATCACCAAACTGGACGTCCTGACCGGCCTGAATCCCCTGAAAATCTGCGTGGCCTATGACCTGGCAGGGGAACTCCTTACCGTGCCCCCGGCATCACTGACCGCGCTGGAACAATGCCGGCCCGTGTACGAGGAATTTCCCGGCTGGCAGGAGGACATCACCGGGGTCCGGACTTTCGGCGACCTTCCCCGGACGGCCCAAAGCTATCTGGAAAAAATCGAAGAACTCTCGGGCGTGCCCATCCAGATCGTCTCCGTCGGGCCGGACCGGGAGGAGACCATTCTGCTGGCCAACCCCTTCGCAGTTTAACTGCTCATATCATATCAGGGCGGCTGCCTCGGCCGCCCTTATGATTTATTCCCTCAAGTCGATCTCTCTCCGCAGTGTGAATTTTTCTTTCAGCTGAAGTTTTTCCGGTCTCTGCGCAGTAACTTGTTCATAATCCGTAAGCGGTCAGCGGTCAGCTTGCAGCCGTCAGCTAATGCTTTAAATTCAAATAGTTATTCTAAGATGGCGGATCACTGATTTTTCGCTTAGTTTCCCTAACCCATTGTTTTTGCTGAAAGCTGATTGCTGATAGCTGAACGCCTACAAAAAAAATTTTCTCCGCAACCCGGACGGTTGCTGCCGTAATACTCCGCGCCTTCTGTCTCCCGGCGGTATTCGACCGGTGAATTATCTTAC
>VGSX01000214.1 GCA_016874895.1 Deltaproteobacteria bacterium | reverse complement strand
GGGGCTGGTAACAATCTGGAAGTCCATAACCGGAAGCGCTACAGCCGTTACCCTGACACCCCATGGACAAGAGTTAGCTGAGGCCATTTCGGAGGAGGAAACGGAAGACGCAGTTAATGGGTAAGGGACTGAAATTGTCAGGAAATTGCATTAGAATTGTTTCTTGCTAAATTTTTAATAACCAGATTTATAAATAATATAAATATGTTAACCTATTACAGATAATAAATTCGGCAATTATTTTTCGTACTCTTCCCCGTGCCATTCATCCTTTTTATATATTTTTTCAACCTCCCCACCCCTATGCATGAATTGCCTGAAAGTCATTGTTATTTCAATATGATAACGCATGATACTATACATCTTTGTCTGCGCCTACCTCTGAGGTTTTCGGTTAAATAAATTCTGGCAGTTTCACCGTCTCCGGCAAGAGGACCTCTCGAAAATTGTTCCGGCCATGTAATTTGTCGTTCTTAACTCTCCAAAAAATCTTAACCATTTTCTTTTCCGCGTGGCATAATGCCTTTGGCATGAATACCATAGGCCCCTACCTAAAGGGGCTCTACGAGAACAGCGTTTGCAGCCCCGGAGTCAAGGCCCCCCCTTGAGGGCAAGAAATGAGAGGTAGATGCAGAGATGAGTAATCGCGTTAAAAATAGCGTTAATCCCTGGGGGCCGGACAACCCCCACCCGCTCTCCCGGTTGAAGACCGAACTGGTGTGGGAGGGGAAGTATGATGAGTACGGCAACCGGCGGCCCATTAAGCTGCCGGCGTCGCCCCTGCCCTTGCAGCGCATTGAAACCATAGACGAGCCCCGGGACCGGAGCAAGGCCCAGGGACTGCTGTGGAAGCCGGAGTCGGCCCATCGGGACGACTTCCGGAACCTCCTCATCTGGGGTGACAATAAGCTGGCCCTGGCCGCCCTGCTGGATCAATTCCGGGGTAAGGTGGACCTGATTTACATTGACCCGCCTTTTGATGTAGGGGCTGATTTTTCCATGCAGGTACAATTAGGTGAAGCTGAAGAAGCGCTTCTGAAGGAGCAATCAATCCTTGAAGCGGTGGCATACCGGGATACCTGGGGGAAAGGCACCGACTCTTATTTGCATATGATGTACGAGCGACTTATGCTAATGCGGGATTTGCTTAGTGAGCGTGGGAGTATTTATGTGCATTGTGATTGGAGGGTTATAGCTTATATCAGGTTATTAATTGATGAGGTATTTGGGAAATACTACTTCAGAAATCAATTAACATGGAAGAGACAGCCCCCGAGAGGGGCCAGAGCTATATCAAAACAGTTTGCACGATCATCTGATAATATTGTCTTTTATACTAAAAGTGATAATCATGTGTGGAACCCACAGTTTAAGCCATACAGTGAAGATTATATAAATTCAAAATTTACATATACCGATGAAGATGGCCGAAGATTTCGTGTAGGTGATATTGGCGATTACTCTGAGAAATCTATTGCTGAATTTAGAAAGCAAGGGAAAATATACGACTATCCTTCCGGAAAAATAGGTCTGAAACGATATATTGATGAGCAAAAGGGTGAAGCAATATCTGACATCTGGTCTGATATATCTGAAGTAAATGCTATGGCAATAGAACGAGTTATTTTCCCGACACAGAAACCGGAATCATTAATTGAAAGAATCATTCAATCCTCATCAGACGAAGGCGGCTTGGTAGCTGACTTCTTTGCTGGCTCGGGGACAACAATGGCGGTTGCCGAAAAACTGGGAAGGCGGTGGATTGGCGTTGACCTGGGCCGCTATGCCATACATGTCAGCCGCAAACGCCTCATTCAGGTTCAGCGTGAGCTTCATTCTGCCAAGAAGCCCTACCGCTCCTTTGACGTTTACAACCTGGGCCGCTACGAGCGTCAATGGTGGCAGATGGAACGCCTAAAAGGCGCTGACGGCGAACACCGGCGCATCGTTCTCCAGTTTTATAAAGCTGCGCCCCTGGAGAACCCGCCCAGCGCCCTCCTGCACGGCAAGAAACATGGGGCCTTCGTGCACGTGGACCAGATTGATAGCATCTTTGCCTTCCCGGAACTCCAGGCCGCGGCGGAGGCGGCCCGGGCCGCGGGGGGCCGGGAGCTGCACTGCCTGGCCTGGGAGTTCGAGATGGAGTTGGCCTCCAGAAAGCAGGCCATCGAAGCGGAGACCGGCCTCACTATCCGCCTGAAATACATCCCCCGGGAGATCATGGAACCCAACCGCACGGAATGCCAGTTTTTCGAGGCGGGCTTCTTGGAAGCCAAGGCAGTAACAAAAGGGAAAAAGGTGGACGTGGAACTGGTGCGCTTCACCCCGGCCCTGGCCGAGGCCCCGGAGGCGGAGATGGCGGCCCTGCGGGAGCGGGCAGTCACCTCCCCCTTCGACTTCATCGACTTCTGGGCGGTGGATTTCGAGTGGCAAGACGGCAAACCCTTCGAGCACCATTGGCAAGACTTCCGCACCCGCAAAGACCGTTCTTTGAAGACCCGCACCGATCTGGGCTGGGAGTATGCCCAGAAGGGTGCGCACCGGATCTGTGTCAAGGTGATAGACGTTTTCGGGGTGGATACCACCACGGTCATCCAGGTGGAGGTATGAGCCATGGCTTTTGAAGTCAACGAAACCAACGTGGCGGCGCTGGAGCCGCTGTTCAAGCCTTGGGAAGAACCCATCCGCCACCGCCTGCCCAACCCCACGCCGGGCGGCCCGGCCATAATCCAGCCGGGGCGCCGGCCCAGCAAGTGCCCCCTGGCGCGGGGCATCCGGGCCGAAGTGGACGGCTGGCGCCGGGGCGGTTATGCCGGGGTGAGCGAGACCTCCCGAACCCTCCTCAACTATTGGTTCAACTCGGAGCACGAGATCACCGACGACGAAGGCAACGCCATCTCCTTCCGCTACCACTGGGCGCAACGGGAGGCCATCGAGACCATCATCTACCTCTATGAGTCAAGAAATATCCGCAACGTGGCGGAACTGATGTTCGAGTTCGGTGGCGAGGCCCTGGCCGACCTGGCCCTGGGGATCAACCCGGAAGAGGACCGCTGGCCCCGGGACTGCTGCAAGGTGGCCACCGGCGGCGGCAAGACCAAGGTGATGAGCCTGGCCATTGTATGGAGCTTTTTTCACCGGCTCTATGAGCCGGGCTCCGACTTGGCCCAGCATTTTGTCATCATCGCCCCCAACCTGACGGTATATGAGCGCCTGAAGGACGATTTCGAGAACAGGAAGATTTTTGATAAAGACCCTCTGCTGCCTGAGGAATGGAAGTCGGATTTTCAGGTACAGGTGGTATTGCAGGATGAGCAGGGCGGAGCCAGTACCACCGGCACGATTTACCTGACCAATATCCACCGTCTCTATGAGTCGCGCAATAGCACCGGCGGCGAAGAAGAAGGGGTGGAGTCCATCTTCGGCCCGCCCGTGAAGCGGGCCCAGGCTCTGGACACCGGCGCGGCCCTGCGGGAGCGCATCACCCGCCACCCCCGCCTGATGATTCTGAATGATGAGGCCCACCATCTGCACGATCCCGACCTGGCCTGGAACCGGGCCATTGACGCGTTGCACAGCCAGAGCGTCAGCCGGGGGAACGGCGGCATCTGCCTGCAACTGGATTTCACCGCCACCCCCAAGCACACCAACGGCGAGCTATTCCGCCATATTATCTGCGACTTTCCCCTGGGCGAGGCGGTGGACGCCGGCATTGTCAAAGTGCCGGTCTTGGGCGAGTCCGATGAACTGGTGGAGCGGGGGGACCGTAGAACTCCGGCCCACGAGCGCTTTGCCATGCATTTGCAGTTGGGCTATCAGCGGTATGAAAAGACTTACGAAGAACTGAGTAAAACGCGCAAGCCCATCCTGTTCGTCATGACGGAAGACGCCCAGAGCGCCAATGAAATCGCCGACTATCTGGACAGCGAACCGTTCCCGTTGCTCAAGGGCCGCGTCCTCAACATCCACACCCGGCTGAAAGGCAGGATCAAAACGGTGAAGCGCTGGGGCCGGGAGGTCAAGGAATTTGTGGAGAGCGAAACCGGGATGAAGCCGGACGATCTCCGGGCCTTGCGGGAGATGTCCCGGGAACTGGATAAAAAAGAGAGCAAGTTCCACTGCGTGGTTTCGGTGATGATGCTCCGGGAGGGTTGGGACGTCCGCAACGTCACGACCATCGTTCCCTTGCGTCCCTATTCCGCTGCGGCAGGTATCTTGCCGGAGCAAACCTTGGGGCGGGGTTTGCGCCGCATGTTTCCTCTGGGCGACGTGCCGGAAATGGTGACGGTAGTGCATCACCCGGCCTTCCGCAAACTCTACGAAGAGGAGCTGGCCCAAGAAGGGTTGGACATCGCGGTGCTGCCCATCCGCGAGGTGTTCAAGCAGACGGTGACTGTTTTTGTGGACCACGCCAATAAGCCGGTGGAAGACCTGGAAATCGAGCTACCGCTGGTGTCGGACTCGATAGAGACGACGGCGGAACTGGTGGGGCTGACCTCCGAGGTGGTGCGGCAATACTTCTTTCAGCAGCGTTACCAGCCGCTGCCCATCGGCAAGAAGAAAGAAGGGGCGGTGGATTATAAGGAACGCCACCTCTTCACTGCTGAAATCGTGGCGCGGATGCAGTTGGACGCTGGACTCCTGACCAATGCCTGGTCGGCGGCGGGCTACTTTGCCCAGATGCTGGGCCGGGCCTGCCGCCTCACCAACCCGCACCAGGTCCTGACGCCTCTGGTGGAGGAGTTTCTCTCCAAGGTGTTATTTGAGCGGGAGGTGGACCTCTATTCTGGGGAAGTGGATCATCGCATGCGGGACGCGGACGTGCTGGAGCATGTCCGGGCCACCTTCACTAAGTTAATCTTGGACAGGACGGTTCAGAAGAAAGAACGCCAGCGAATCAGCCAGGGGCATCGCCTTTCCACCTGGAAGCCTTACCAGGCCAGCAGCACGGAGAAGCGGCCGGCGGTGCCGGCGACCCGGACGATGTTTAACCTGGTGCCCTGTGAAAACGAATTTGAGCAGGAATTCGCCGACTTTTGCGACTTTGCCGGCGACGTGGCAGCCTTCGCCAAAAATGCCGGACCGCAGAAACTGATGATCGACTATTTACGCCCGGATGGGCACCGGGCGCTTTATGTTCCTGATTTCTCTGTGCGGCTGAAGGATGGCGAATATCTGCTGGTAGAACTGAAAGGCAAGGTGGACAACCTTGTTCCCCTCAAGGCCAGAACCGCGGTGGAGTGGTGCAATGCGGCATCAAAGGGGAAAATCAGGTGGCGCTATCTATATGTGCCTTATTATCTCTTCCAGCAGAGTGCGCCGGCCACGGTGGAGGAACTGCGGCGGGCCTGTGAGCCGTCGCTCAAGTCTTTGATTGAGGAGGCCAAAACCGGCCAGTTACAACTACCGTTATTTGAAGCTACGGCCAAGAAAGAAGCAGACGAGAGGTTTGCCGGGGTCCTGCAAAAGGCGGGCATGGCGACTGCACCCGCGGAGATTGAGGAAGCCATGCGCCAAGCGGTGCAACTCCTTGATAACGCGGTGCGTATGAGGATGCCGGATTATAGCCATGCCTTTCAGCCCCTCCTGCGGCCCCTGGACGAGTATGCCATTAAGATTTTGGAAAATCGTCTCCGCCCCTGTATCCCCAAGGACGCAAAGCAGAGCCGAGACTATTTCTCTCCCTATATTGACAACTTACATCAAAGAGACAAAGTTCTTTTGAATAAAAACCAGCGTTATCTCAAGGATAACCTCGTGTTCGGGCGCTCAATCCAGAAGCTGGGGGCCTTGCTATTCTGCCTGGATTATGCCCAGACATGGGCCTTAGACGTGGGGGGCGTCTGGCGGGACGCCAAGCAAGTGTTTTCCGGCAAAGACATGGGGGACCTGTACGCCGATTTGAAAGAGGTAATTGCTTTTCGTAATACCCGCGTGGCCCATGTCGAGACGAAGCTGGATGACGCCGATGAAGCGTGGGGGGCGATGGTTGATTGGTTCCGGTGTTTGAATCGCATGAGTGGAATGGCATGATGAACTCCGAACGGGGTCTTGAAATTGGCTTTACGCTGTGTAGGGCGGTCATTTTCGACGCGCCAGTATTATGCCCAGGTCTGGCCGGCGCTGTTGGAGAGCAGCCTGCGCACCATCGCAGGTGGCCATATGGAGAGGTAGGGATTTACCCTTGCATTTTTTTTGCGTCTCCGTCAAAGCAATAAACTCCAGTGATGAGAGGCAGAACCCTTTGCTCTCAAGGTTGGCACGAACAAAAAATTATTTGAAAAAATCGAAGAAGAATATTATTATCCCGATGTTCCCATTGCTTA
>VGSX01000213.1 GCA_016874895.1 Deltaproteobacteria bacterium | reverse complement strand
GCCCCGAAGCTACGGAAACTCTTTGATGAGGAGAAGGTGGTTTTTCTCAAGCAGTTTTTCAAGAACCTGGGCGGCGCGCCGGTGGTAGTGGCCGTCACTGTCTGGCGTGATCCGGACCCCTTCACCCAAGAGATCCATGTCCAGAGCGGCTCGGCTTTGATGCAGAACCTGCTTTTGGCCGCAGAGGCCGAGGGACTGGGCACCTGCTGGATGTCCGGGGTGTTAAGCCGGGAAAAAGGTCTGCTGAAATTCCTGGGTCTGGAAGACCGGCACCTGCTGGCCATCACCCCCATCGGGTATTCCGCCAAGACCCCGCCGGTGGTGCCCCGGAAGGATCGGCCGGTCCGCTGGCTGGGATTTTGAGAAATTTAATGAGATACTCTCACCCGCTAATTTTTCCCCGAGGGGAAGTGGATAACTCAGCGGAAAAGCACACTTCCGTCCGCATCGAATATCCGAGTCAGCAGAGCAAGCGAGAGGATGAACGTGCCCAAGTTCAACTTGGGCACGAGAAACATAAGGAAATTCGGTAGCGCCGACCTCCAGGTCGGCGCTACACTGGCACAGACCTGGAGGTCTGTGCCTACCAGACAGGTAAATAATTGACGATGAAAGTCTTGTAAGCCATTATTTCATCAAGGAGAAACCGCGTCGCATGACCTTAGACCAGCAATTGGCCCTGATCCGCCGGGGGGCGGTGGAGATATTACCGGAGGAGGAGTTGGCCGCCAAAATCAAGCGCTCTCTGGCCACCGGCCAACCCCTGCGCATTAAGGCAGGCTTCGATCCCACGGCCCCGGACCTGCATCTGGGCCATACCGTATTAATCCAGAAACTTAAGCACTTCCAGGAGTTAGGGCACCAGGTGATCTTTCTCATCGGCGACTTCACCGGTATGATCGGCGATCCCTCGGGAAAGAGTGAGACCAGGAAGCCCCTAACCGAGGCGGAAGTTCTAGAAAACGCCAAAACCTATGAACGACAGATCTATAAGATCCTGGACCCGGAAAAAACCCTGGTGGACTTCAACAGCCGTTGGATGAAGCCCATGAGCGCCCAGGGGCTCATCGAGCTGGCGGCCAAACACACCGTGGCCCGGATGCTGGAGCGGGAGGATTTTCACCAGCGTTTTATCAATCATGCCCCCATCAGCATTCACGAGTTTCTCTATCCCCTGATTCAGGGGTACGATTCCGTGGCCTTGCGGGCCGATGTGGAGTTGGGGGGCACCGATCAGAAGTTCAATCTTCTGGTGGGCCGGGAAATGCAGCGGGAATACGGCCAGGAGCCCCAGGTGGTCCTGACCATGCCCTTGCTGGAGGGGCTGGACGGGGTCAACAAGATGAGCAAATCCCTGGGCAACTACGTGGGCATCGATGAGCCGCCCCAGGAGATGTTCGGCAAGCTTATGTCCATTTCCGACGACCTCATGATCCGCTATTACGAGCTGCTCAGCGACCTGTCGGTGGGGGACCTGGATAGTCTGCAGGCCGACCTGGCTTCCGGGGCCTTGCACCCCCGCTTGGCCAAGGAGAACTTGGCCAAGGAGATGGTGGGCCGCTATCACGGTGCCGGGGCGGCCGAAGACGCAGCCCGGCAGTTTGCGGCCATCTTCCGGGAGGGGGCGCTTCCCGATGAGATCGAGGAGGTCACCGTAGCGGTGGCCGAACCTCGAGTCTGGCTGCCCAAACTGATGCAGCAGGCCGGTCTCACCGCCGGCACCGGGGAGGGGCGGCGCCTCATTCAGCAGGGCGGCGTCCAGGTGGACGGCGAAAAGGTCAGCAATGTTGATCTGGAGTTGGCCGCCGGGCAGGCCTATCTGCTGAGGGTGGGCAAGCGGAAATTCAAGCGTGTCCAGGTGATTGCCGATTTCTGAGCTAAAACCTGCCGATTATCGTTGCCTCGGGAGAGAAAAGAGATTAAAATTTATATATCAAGGGCTTAAACCGTACCATCGCTGGGCTCCTCGTCCTGATGACCCCGTAAAAAGTCTGATATCATTATAAGAATGCCTTTATAAGCTTTACAGTCGTATGGCCGTTTTTTTTGCCATCCCCAACGGGACTTTTTGCGAGTTCATCAAAATAAAAGGAGTGTGTTATGACACAGCAAAGTAGGGCTAAATGGGCCGTGATCGGTATCTTGTGTACGGCCATGTGGATGTCTTTTCCCATTATCATCGATCTGGCGGAGGCCAGGGCGGGGCGGGGCGGTTCCAGCGGTTTCAGGGGGTCGCGCTCCACGGCGCCGCCCCGGCAGGCCACCACGCCGCCACCTTCCCAGTCCCAGAGCGCGCCTCCGGGCCAGGTGGCGCCTGGGCAGCAGCAGCGTCCGGGCATGGGTGCTCCGGCGGCGCAGCCGGCCGGGGCCGGTAGTTTTGGCCGTGGCCTGGCTGGTGGTCTGGCCGGCGGTCTCTTGGGCGGCATGATCGGCAGCATGCTTTTCGGCGGCGCCGGTCACGCGGCCGGGGCCGGAGCTGCGGGCGGCTGTTCCAACATCGGGCTGTTCGATATCCTGATAATCGGCGGCATCCTCTACCTGGGCTATCGATTGCTCAGCCGTCGGCGGCAGGAGGCTTACCAGTACAGCAGTCCGGGAGGCAGCGCAGCAGGCTCTACCCCGTCCTGGCAAGCGCCGGAGCTGGCTCCGGCGGCGGGATACGATCTCCAGGCGGAATTAGAAGCCATCCAGCGTCTGGATCCATCCTTCAGTGAGGCTTCCTTTAAGGATATGGCCCAGGACGTCTTTTTCAAGATCCAGGGAGCCTGGATGCGGCAGGACGTTGCCCGCCTTAAAGATCTGGCCACCCCGGAAATGGGCGAGATTCTTGCCAACGACGTGCAGGAAATGAAGGCCCAGGGCCAGATCAACAAACTGGAAAACATCGCCGTGCGCCAGGTGGAAATTTCCGAGGCCTGGCAGGAGCAGGGGCAGGATTTCATCACGGTGGGATTCTTGGCCAACCTCCTGGATTACACCGTGGACGCCAGCACCAACCAGGTCATAGCCGGCTCCGACTCCGAACCGGTGAAGTTCGAGGAATACTGGACTTTTGTCCGTCCGGCGGGCAGCGGCCCCTGGAAACTTTCAGCCATAACCCAGCCCGAGGGGTGAGCAAAAAGAGTTAAAGCGGAAATTAAGCCGTCTGCCCCTCGTAACAGAAATTACTTAAGCAAACCGGGATCTCACGAGATCCCGGTTTTTGTTTGGCGGGGATTAATCCCCCTCACCCTCACCCTCAATGCTGTTGAATTAAGAGCACCTATGAAAAATCCCCCTAAATCCCCCTTTAGTAAAGGGGGACTTTTTAAAGGGTATCCTTTAGTTCCCCCCTTTTTTAAAGGGGGGTAAGGGGGGATTTTAATAAGTTGCCAACGCGCTATCTCCCTAAATCAACAGCACTGACCCTGACCCTTCCCCGAAGGGGGAGAGGGGATAAGTGAAATGATATCAGGATGATAGGAAATAATGGATACTGTCAATCTCCCCGGAAACTGAAAACTGAAAACCTTGTTTAGATCCTGGCGTTCAGGTCGATGATCTCCATGCGGTTATTGGTTTCCGGGCGCTTCCGGGAGGGCCCCTCGGTGACGATCACCAGATTCCCTTCGACCTCGTGGGCTTTGAGCCAGACGCGGATGAAAGAGCTCCAGTCATCCGGGTGGTCCGGCTCTAGCACCGGGTAAACTCCGTAACTGAATACAAGGCGCTGGCAGGTGGTTTCCTCGGAACTCACCGCCACTACCCATTTGGGCCCCCGAAAGCGGGAGATACTGCGGGCGGTGGCACCGCCGCGGGTGGGCACGAAGACCGCAGCCGGGGAGATCTTTTCCAGGGTGGATTCCACGCTGAAGGCGATGATGTCCGCCAGGTTGATGGGTTGGTCCGGATCAAAGGGATGCAGGATCTCCCTGGCATGGTACACGGAGCGGTGGGGTTCGATGGCCGCGGCAATTTTGGCCAGCATAATGACGGCCGCCACCGGGTACCTGCCGGTGGCCGATTCCCCGGACAGCATAACGCAGTCAGAGCCGTCCAGGATGGCGTTGGCCACGTCCGTGGCTTCGGCCCGGGTGGGCCGCCGATTGCTGGTCATGGATTCCAGCATCTGGGTGGCGGTGATGATGGGTTTCCCCAGGATATTGGCCCGCCGCATTAACTGCTTCTGGACCACCGCCATGCGCTCGATGGGCATTTCCACGCCCAGATCGCCCCGGGCAATCATGATGCCGTCTGCCACCTGGAAGATGTCATCCAGATTCTCCAGGGCCCGGGAACGTTCGATTTTGGCGATGACAAAGGGGTTGTGGCCGAGGTCCGCCGCGGCCTGGCGCAAGGCCGTAATATCTGCGGCAGACTCTACGAAGGATTGACTGACCGCATCCACCCCGTGCTCCAGGGCGAATTTCAGACATTCATAATCATGCTCGGTGAAGGCATTGATTCCCAGGTCAATGTCAGGCAGGTTAAGCCCCTTGCGTGAGCTCAGTTCGCCTCCCACCTGAACCCGGCAATGCACCTCCCTCCCCGCCACCTCCTGGACCAGGAGCTCGATAAGGCCGTCATTAAGAAAAATCTTGTCCCCCGGCTTCACTACCCGGGGGAGAGGAGCGAAAGAGACGCTGACCCGTGAGATATCGCCCAGGATCGGTTCCGTGGTCAGGGTAAAGAGGGCGTCCTGTTCCAGATCGATGGGTTCTTCGGCCAAGCGGCCGATGCGGATTTTCGGCCCTGGCAGGTCAGCCATAATGGCCAAACGACGCCCCGCGATCTGGGCGGCCCGGCGCAGGGTCTCGATTACCTGGGCATGGGAGGCGAAATTCCCATGGGAGAAGTTGAGCCGGGCGACGTTCATGCCGGCCAGGAGCAGTTGCTGGATGATTTCCAGGGAACTCGAAGCCGGTCCGATGGTGCAGACTATCTTGGTCTTGTGGTCAGGAAGTTTCATCATAGGTTTCCTGTCAGGCGATAACGCCGGAATCGTGGTGGAATGAACCTGCGCCGGGGCGAGTATCGGAGCTACTCCCCGGCAGCCGCTTTCAGGCCAACAAATATTAAAGTAAATTTATACATCCTTAAATTAATGGCAGGATAACTTTAGCCGATAATTAATTAATGCCATAGCATAATTTTTTTAAACGTGGTACAATGGCGAAAAAAAGTATTGATCTAACACCTATGGAAAAGCATCATAGCTGCCTCAACACCCGGGCGGTCATCGAATACTTCCAGGAACACTATCCGGAAGAAATCGAACGGCTGCTCCAGGGGTTGGGGCCCGAAATTGATGCCCTGCCCGATCCCCTGGCCTTTTTGACGGAAATTAATAACTGGGTTTCCGCCGACGTCGTTATCCGCCTGTTTGAGAATGCCAGAAAAATTACGGGTGATCAAGATATCATCTACAAGATGGGCTATGAATCCGCGGCCCGGAAGAAGTTCAGCTACATCCAGCGGATATTACTCTTTGCCTTTAGAAATCCCCGCCGCAGTATGAAACGGGCCCAGCAGATCAACGACAAGTTCGCCAAAAATAAAACCCTGGAATTGGTGCAAACCACCAGGGACACCGCTATTATCCGCCTGCACTGGTTCAAGGACATCCCCGCCACCCGGGATTTCTGCGTTTTCAATCAGGGGGTCTACGCCGGCCTGCCCACGGTCTGGAATCTGCCCAAGGGCGAGGTGAAGGAAACGAAATGCTTCTTTGACGGGGATGATTATTGCGAATACCATTGTAAATGGAAGATCAAACCCCTGCGCCAGACCCTGGCTGATTTTTTCGTCCCCTGGCGGGCCTTGCCCCGGACCATCGCCGAGATGGAGCAGGACAAGGAGATTCTCCGGCAGAAATTCGATGAAGCCCATAAGCTCTATATTCAACTCCAGGAGACGAACCTGGAGCTCGAGCAGAAAAACATCATACTCAATGAAAACCAGGAATTATTGCGCCTGAAAATTGCAGAGATCAATGACCTCAATATCCGACTCCAGGAGGCGAATGTCCAGCTTAAGGAGAAAGTCCATAAACTGGAATGCCTCCAGGATGTTGGGACGAATATCCTGTCCGTCCGCTACCGGGAGGAACTTTATCAAGTAACCTTGCGAGCCTTGAAAAATAACGCCCGGTTGCACCGGGTGGGTATTTTTCTGGTGGATGAAAAAATGCGCCTGCTGCGGTTCGGCCATGCCGTGGGACTAGATGACCGGGAAATACGACACTTGAAGGACTATCAACTGCCCTTTGCAAAGCTGGACAACCTCATCGCCCGGGTCTACAACTCTGGTCAGGTCGCGGTGATCAATGACGTGGATCAGAGCAATTTAAATAAGAATAATCCTCTGTTGCAGTTGTTGCAGCCGAAGATCATAATTGTGGCCCCCCTCA
>VGSX01000212.1 GCA_016874895.1 Deltaproteobacteria bacterium | reverse complement strand
TGAGCGGTCCCCAGGGAGACCGGGTGGTGGCCTTTGCCCGAAAATTAGATCAGGAGTGGGTTTTGGTGCTGGCCGCCCGGTTTTATTCCCAATTAACCGAGCCGGAGACACTGCCCCTGGGAGAAAGGGTGTGGGGAGGCAATTTTCTTATGCTCCCCGAGGACGCCCCGGGGAACTGGCGGGAGACACTCACCGGCAGCCTGCATCAGAGCATCGAAACCGGGGATGGCCAGGGTCTGCCGTTGGCCGAAGTATTCCGGTATTTGCCGGTGGCCCTGCTGACCGTCGGGAATGAGAAGAGGGAAAGAGGTCTATAAGCTGAAAAATGAATTGAACTTATGTGGAAAAGGAAGTACATTTAAGGGGCTATTATATTTTATGCCCAGGAGGTTAGCCCCTATGGCCTGGAAAAAGGTGCGTTGGCCAGCAATCCTGCTGGCTGCCTTCTTGGGGGGAATGCTGCTCATGAGCGCGGCCGCGGCCCGGGAAAGGGCCTGCATTCCCTTCCACCTAAAGACCGAAGACGGTAAGATCATCAATCCCCTCACCGGTGAAAATGCCGATCAGCCTTACAGCCCCAGACAGACCTGCGGACCCTGCCACAACTACGATGAAATCACCAAAGGTTACCACTTTCAACAAGGGTGGGATGTTATCAAAGACGATTTTGGCATTGCCAAAGGAAATCCCTGGGTGCTGTCCGACGGCATGCTGGGGAAGTTCTGACCGCCCTCCTTTCGCCAGTTGGCGAAGAAAAAGAATAATCATCCTGAAGAGATCGACATTGCCATGTTCGAGTGGGTCGCCGTCGGTCCCACCGATCCCAAGAACATCGGTCAGCCCGGCTGCGGCGGCTGCCACCCGGGCGGCGGCGGCCTGGAATTCGACCGGGACGGCAAACGTTATGATCAGCGCCTTAAAGAAGACCCTTCCCTGGCCCAATCCCTGGACGGCGATTACTACAAAAGCAAGTGGGATAAGTCCGGGGTGGTGGAGGCTGACTGCCTCATCTGCCACCTGCCGGGCTATAATTTTCCCGAACGCAACAAGCAGTTGAAGATGTGGAACTTCAAATGGGCCTCTACTGCGGCCTCGGGCATCGGTCAGGTGGTGGGTCTGGTGAAGGAGGGCCAGGAGCCCAGGGTATTTTATAACCGACGCTTATTCAACGAGGATGGCAAGATCGTTCTGGATCTGGCCTATCCCCCGCCCTCGGAAAATTGCAACTTCTGCCACGGCATCTCCGATGCCAAGAAAAGAGGCTTTTCCTGGAACGACCGCCGGAACTTCGATGTCCACAACTCCCGGGGCATGTCCTGCGCCGACTGCCATCCGGCCATCGAGGACCCGAAGCTAAAAATCACCAGAATTCAGCACCAGTTCGCCAAGGGTGACGAGAACGTCTCCAGCGTCCGGGACGATCTGGACAACACTATCATGACCTGCAAGGATTGCCACTACCAGGGCTATATGGGGGCGCCCCGCCCGGCTCACCTGAGCGTCCGGCCCAACCACCTGGAAAAGCTGGCCTGTGAGGTCTGCCATATTCCTCAGTTGCACATTGCCGGCGGGGAGGGATTCGACGTCACCACCGGGGCCATGGTGAACTACCCCACAATGAATCTTCATGATCCTGCCAAATCTCCCAAAAGGATCGGCGATTATTTTTCCTGGCATCCTCGCTTCGCACACCTGAAACGCGGCCAACTGGCCCCGGTGAACGTCCTCCTGGGGGTTTTCTACACCAACCTGGATAAAGACGGCATTCATTATCCCCTCTTCGGCCGGGAAAATAAGAAAGCCTACGAAAAGGCCAAGGACCAGCTTAAGCCGGCCGATCCCATGAAACCCGAAATCCATACCCCGGAACAGATAAAGATCATCCTCACCGCCCTGAGTGAAACCCTCCAAGGCAGCAAGCGGTTCCAGCAGATCAAGCCCTATTATCACAAGGGGGGCATGTCCTATCACTTAGACGACAAGGGCGAGGTGGTGGCGGCCGTGGACCACACCTGGGCCGCGCACATGGAAGGCTTTAACATCAATCATAACGTCGCGCCCACCGGGCTGGCCCTGGGCGCGGGTGGCTGCGGCGACTGCCATTCCACCGAGGCCCATATGTTCAAGGGCCAGATCGTCACCAGTCTATTCGGTCCCACCGGCAAACCCGACACCATCAGTTCGGGCCGCCTCTTCGGCTGCCAGCCCTGGGCCTTTTACCTGAACCAGTTTCACCAGCTTTACCTGACGCCTTATGTCAGCCTCCTCATGCTGGTGCTGGTCTTCGGCCTGGTGCTGCATTACACCGGCCAGGGGCCCAAGGTGGCGGATTTTTACGGTGCGCCCACGGAAATCACCTGGTTCCCGCTCTCCGAACGCTGGACCCACCTGTTCCGGATGGGGAGTTTCCTGATCCTGGCCTTCACCGGCTATATCTTTTTCTTTAATAATATAACCTTATTACAGATGTCCTTCGGCACGCCTCAGATGGCGGTCATCATCCACTGGGTGGTGGGGCTTATCTTCCTGGCAGCCTCGGTGATCAGTTTCGGCATTTGGGGTAAATACGCCCGTTTCGAGCCCTATGACAAGGAATGGCTGGCCAAACATGGCGGCTATTTGGGCGGCAAGGAAGTGGAAGTCCCGGCCGGCCGGATGAACGCCGGGCAGAAGATTTTCTTCTGGCTCACCACCATCCTTACCGTGATCATGGGCGTCACCGGGGTGGCGCTGATCTTCAAGACCGATCTGCCCCTGACCCTGAGCTGTCTGATGTCCACTATCCATGGCTTCTTTGCGGTAATCTTTGTGGCGGCCATCATCGCCCACGCCTACCTGGGGACCATTGCCAATCCCGGCACCTGGCGCATCCTGGTAGACGGCAAGGTCAGCCGCAATTGGGCCAAGAAGCATCATTCGGTGTGGTATAAGGAGTACGTCAAAGAAGAGGAGGATAAGAACCCCGAAGCGTGATAAGTCGTCAGTAGACAGTGGTCAGGGGCCAGTGGTCAGGGGTCAGTAAAAGATTACCAAAAGGCCTCTGCCCGATAATCGCCAGCCCCTGGACACTCAATGTCGTTGACTTATGAGAAAATCTTTCATCCTGGTTCCCAAGTTGCACTTGGGAACCATTTTTTTCTGCCAAGCTGTGCTTGGCCACCTCTCCAGAAACTCTCGCGTTGCAATCCCTAGTCGGACTGGTTAACATAGGGACATTAAAAAATTTCCAACTTTATCCGATGCCTGCCGCTAAAAAACGAAAAAAGAAGGCTCCTGCCCCAACCCGGAAGGTGACGCCGCCGCCCGAAGGGGCCCCCGGCCGACGCCTCAGCCAGGAGATGTTCGCCCTCATTTTGCTGGTCCTGGATGTCTTTCTCATTCTAAGCCTGGTCTCCTACAACCCGGCGGACCTGCAGGTTGGGGCGGCGACGGCCAAGGTAGCGGGGGTGTCTAATTGGGCCGGTAAAGTCGGTGCTATGACGGCCGGCTGGCTCATGGGCGGCATCGGCCTGGTCCATTGGTTTTCTTGACAGCGGTCTGATGCTTGATTAAACTAGTCTTAGACTAGATTAAAAGGGGGAGAAGTATGATCCAAGTAGGAGCCTATGAGGCCAAAACCCGACTTTCCCAACTACTGGAGCAGGTGGCTCAGGGAGAGGAATTTGTCATCACCCGGCATGGCGTCCCAGTGGCGGTGCTGGCTCCGGTGCCCGCTTCCCGTATAAGCGACCCGAAAGCGGCCATCTCCGCCCTGAAGCTCTTCCGCCGGGGGCGCCGCCTGGCAGGAATAAGTCTGCGGGAGTTAATCGAGGCGGGGCGTCGATAATGTCGCCGCCCGGCCTGATCTTGGATGCCTCGATAACGTTGGCCTGGGCCTTTGAAGACGAAGCAATTCCTTATGCCGATGCTGTGTTGGAGGCCCTGGCCGAGGATGAAGCCCTGGTTCCGGCCATCTGGGCCCTGGAGGTGGGGAACGGACTGGTAGTTGCCGAACGGCGGGATCGGCTCAACCAGGCGGCCACGGTCCAGTTTCTGGCCCTCATCGGGCAGCTGCCCATAACCGTGGAGAGTCAGAGAACGGCGGAGGTCTTCGGTGAGATCCTGGCCCTGGCCCGGGAGCAGGGGCTATTTATCTACGACGCCGCCTATGTGCATCTGGCCATGCGCCATGGCCTGCCTTTGGCCACGACGGACGGGGTCCTGCGCCAGGCCGCCGTCCGCCTCGGCGTCCCAGTGTATGGGCGGTGATTTATACCATTCAGAATAACCGGCTTAGGAATTGACGGGGGCCGGGAAAAAAGTTATAGTGAATTTCATAATTACATGATACGTAAATTCCGGTTGCGACTCACGAGGAGCCTGCCATGAGTGTGGTGAAAGTGTTGCGGCATGGCCAGATAACCCTGCCAAAAACTTTGCGGGAAATCTTGGACATCAAGGAAGGCGACCTCCTGGAAATCGAACTGGAGAAATCCCATCTGATCATAAAAACCAAAGTTTTGGTGGATAGACAGGAAGCGGCTTTAGGGGACCCTGGAAGGCCGGGGCATCCGGTTTACCAGGATCTGGCGGAATTTTCCAAGCCCAAGGAATCAGCCCGGTAACAGGGCAGGGGAGGGACCTTATGACGGAACTTACCACGGCGTCGGAGAAGCAACCCCGGGAAGAACTACTGCCTTTGGTGGTGGAGATTATTCCCGGCCAGGCTGGCGAAGGTTTGCTGGCGATTTTCGAGCCGGGAAGTTATGAGAACAAACCCTTGGCCGATTTGTGCCGGGAGATGTTGGCCCGCCGGGATTGGAGCATTGAGGAGCGGCAGATTCTGGATGATATTATGAGACAGCTCCAAGGCGGCATCTTGATGGCCAAGGGCCGGGACCTCCAGTCCCAGGCCCTGGATTATGCCCGGCTGGAACAGTCGGAGGAAGGTGAAAATTATTTCTACGCGCCGGTGCGGGCCATTAAACCCCAAGAAGGCGGAGTTTTTTAAGGATCGCCTCGGGGGCCGGGTATGTGGCAGGTGTTGGCGTCCGATACCGAGGTTGTCATCCGCTCGGGCTACGTCTATGCGCCCTTGCTGTTTGATCCGCAGATAAAGGCAGAGCTGGGATTCCTGGCCGCCGATCCGGGATCGGGGGGGGCCTGCGGCCTGTCGGAGACCCTGATTCAGGTGGACGGCAGCTATTTTGTCAGGTCTCTGAGCCTCAAATCTCTCGTGGCCAACTACCGGGTGGTATTCCCGGAGGAATACGAACGGAAGCGCCAGTGGTTGCTCAAAGACCTGGTCCAGATTGATTTTGACTATCAGCCGCCCTTAGACGAAAAACTGGCGACCATTCTCTTTGCCATTCTGCCCCATTTCCTCCGGCCGCAGCGAAAATTACGCCGGGGGACGGATGAAGCCTGGTCAGTGCTGGCCTTCCTGGCCACCAAGGCGCCGCCCCACGTGGCCGCCCAAGCTCAGGCGGGAAAAAAGGTGCGGGAGCAGGAGGCGGCCCTGAGTCAGGCGCTCCACCGGCTTGAAAATATAAGCGTCATGCCTGATTCGCCTCCCCCGGATCGCCTCAAGGGGGTGGAATTGGGTCGCTGGTTTCAGAAAGCTTTGCAGGCCGAAATAGCAGCAAAGGAAATAGAAACGTTAGAGAAAAGTCAATTGAAGTTGCGAGACCTGCTGGAATTGCCGGCGGCCCAGCTGGCGGTACTGTTTACTATTGTTCAGCGGGGGGCCCTGGAGGTGGACGGGTTCGGGTTCAGCCGCCACAAAAAACAGCCCGGGGAATATGTGATTTATAAAAAGACCGGGGATTTTGCCCTGAAAGATTACTTCGGGCAGCTCTATCTGTTCCCGGGTTGCCGGGTGGGAGTCGCCACGGCCGGTTCTTTTCGCCCCATGGTCCTGGATATGTATAAACATCCCCTCCTGAGGCGGTTTGAGGCCAACCAGGCGATCTGCCTGACCGATTATCAGCCGCCGGCCGAGTTTTCCGCCGAGGCCGTGATCAGGGCCCTGGAAGAGGGAGTCAATGCCTTATTTTACGGTTATAACAGCCGGAAACGCAACGGCTATAATTGCCTGGATAAATTCGGCCGGCATCACTCCATTGTCAGTTTTGAGGATTGGCGGATACCAGTCGACCACCCCAGGATAATATCCGGCGAAGTGGAAGTGAAAAATAATTTCATCTGGTAATAATCATGGCTGATTGGGGCCACCCCCGATGATTATTTTCCCCCTCTGCCCCCCTCAAGGAAAGGGGAGATAATGAGGCGTACTTTTTAAAGTCCCCCTTTTTAAAAAGGGGGAGTTGGGGGGGGGGTTAAAATAATTTTTCGTCACGTTGCCGCAGGGAGGACATCTCAAGCAACATGGGGATAATAGACCTGATTAAAACGCGCCGGGGGCAACAAAAAGACAAAAAATTTTATCAGCCCC
>VGSX01000211.1 GCA_016874895.1 Deltaproteobacteria bacterium | reverse complement strand
TTGTTTATTCTGTATGCCAATGGAGGTGTTGCCTGTAGGGGCGGTTCGCGAACCGCCCCTACAGAAAAATTTTTCGAAAAGAAACAGCGCTGGGAGAAATATACCACGACACCGGAGGGAAAAAAAAGAAACTTAGCGGACCTGGCTTCCTTGAAAAATTTTAAAAAAGAATAATTAGTTAATAATAACTCCTTTTTTTAGGAAGAGAAAATGAGCAAGGTTCTGATAATATGGCGAGGTTGGGCAGTACTTCTGGGAGTGCTGCTCCTGGGCTGGCTGCCCGCCCACGCTGATATTAATGCCAGTGAACGGAGAAATATTAACATGGAAAACCCGACTCATTACAACCTGGCCAGCTTTGCCGGGGGCTGTTTCTGGTGCACCGAGGCCGATTTTGCCAAAATTGACGGGGTGGTGGAGGTAGTCTCCGGTTATACCGGCGGCCGGAAAGAAAATCCCACCTATGAAGAGGTCTGCGCCGGCCGGACCGGCCATCTGGAGGCAGTGCAGATACGCTTTGATCCCGAAAAAATTTCCTACAGCCAGCTATTGGACATTTTCTGGCGCAGCGTGGACCCCACCGACGGCGGGGGGCAATTTGTGGATCGGGGGCCCCAGTACCGTCCGGCCATATTTTATCATGATGCCCAGCAGAAAAACCTGGCCGAGTCCTCCAAGGCGGCCCTGGCGGCGTCCGGGCGTTTTACCAGGCCTATTGTTGTGGAGATCCTCCCGGCCCAGACTTTTTATGCCGCGGAGGATTATCATCAGCAGTATTTCAAAACCTGCCCCCTGAGGTATCAATCTTACCGCCAGCATTCCGGGCGGGATCAATTTCTGGTTAAAATCTGGGGTTCGGAACCCCGGACGGCTACTGCTGCCCCCGCCGCCCCGGGGCAGACCCGGGTCTATACCAAACCCGATCCGGTGCAGTTGAAAGCCACCCTGACTCCCCGGCAGTATCAGGTCACCCAGGAGGAGGGAACCGAGCCTCCTTTTCAGAACGAATACTGGAACAACCACCGGGAGGGCATTTACGTTGACGTAGTCTCCGGGGAACCGCTGTTCAGCTCCAGGGATAAATTCGACTCGGGCACCGGCTGGCCCAGTTTTACCAAACCCCTGGCGCCGCAAAATATCACGGAAAAAAAAGACCGCAAGCTCTTTATGGAGCGCACCGAGGTGAGGAGCAAACACGCGGATTCCCATCTGGGGCATGTTTTCCCGGATGGCCCCCGCCCTACGGGGCTGCGCTATTGCATCAACTCCGCCGCCCTGCGTTTTATTCCCAAAGACGATCTGGTCAAAGAAGGCTATAGTGAATTTCTCCCCCTCTTTGAAGATACGGGGAAATAATACTTTGTCCCCTTTCCGGATGGCTCGCAGGAGCAGCCATCCGGATTTTTTTGGGGCAGTGTCCTTACGGGGGTTTGCGGTAATAAAAAAATTTTTCCTGCACTAATCAAACCTTTTTTCGTCTTTTTGGCACCCCCCAGCACAATAGTAGAAATTATTCACGAAAAATAAAAGTGTCCGGCATGGATTAAGATGCTTGACAAGGGGGGGGAGGCTTGCTATATCGTTAATGAAGTTTTTCACAATGCTCAAAGCCCTGCGTGGATGGAGGTGCAGGTGGAAATTTATTCGGTTCTCACTGACTACGGCTACGTGCTCATTTTTTTGATTGTGGGCGCCCTGTTTGCCTTGGGGCCATTGATTCTCGCCCACTTCGTGGCGCCGCGCAGTTTTGGTCCCACTCGCAGCGAAATTTACGAGTGCGGCATCGCCACCTATGGCAGCGCCTGGGTACAAGTAAGCGTTATTTATTATCTTTTCGCCTTAATCTTTCTGGCCTTCGATGTGGATGTGATTTTTCTGTTCCCGGTGCTGCTGGCCTTTGGCGAAGGATATATGTGGCGGGATTTCATCGAGATTGTTTTATTCATCGGCATTATATCCCTGGTAATCGTTTATGCCTGGTGCAGGGGGGTTTTTGAGTGGAAAAGAAAACCGGAGAGCCGCTGATTCATTTGGCGGTTCTGGAGGAAGTATTAAACCTATGCCGGGCCAATTCGCTCTGGCCCATGACCTTTGGGTTGGCCTGCTGCGCCATAGAGATGATGGCCGCGGGGGCGGCGCGTTTTGATCTGGACCGCTTCGGGGCCGGGGTATTCCGGCCTTCGGCGCGTCAGTCCGACCTGATGATCGTGGCCGGCACCATCTCCAAGAAAATGGCCCCGGCGGTGGAGCGCCTGTATGATCAGATGCCGGCCCCCAAGTGGGTCATTGCCATGGGCAATTGCGCCATCTCCGGGGGGCCTTTTATGTATGAGGGCCAGTATGCCATCGTGCCGGGAGCTGACCTGATTATCCCGGTGGATGTTTATGTCCCCGGCTGCCCGCCCCGGCCTGAGGGTCTGATCGAAGGCATTCTGCAATTGGAAGAAAAGATAACCAACCGACCGCGCTTAAGGAAGTTCAGATAATATGACCTCTCCAATCATTATCCCGAGCCTGGAAGCCATTCTCGGGGCTGACAAACTGACGGAACTGGACTACGCCGCCACCGGCTGTCATGTCCGGGCCGAGGCCGTTCCGGAGCAGATGCCGGCCGTGGCCGCAGCCATGCTGGAGCAGAAGTTTTACCTGGCCTCCCTAACGGCCCTGGATCTGGTGGAATCCCTGGAACTGGTCTACCATTTTGCCTCGTTTTATCAGTTGTGCCGCCTGGTGGTGCATGCCCCGCTGGCCAAAGGGGCGGCGGCGCCCACCATCAGCCATGTTTATCCCGGGGCGGACTGGTTTGAGCGGGAAGTGTTCGAGATGTTCGGCATAACCTTTGCGGGACATCCGAACCTGAAGAACCTCATTCTGCCGGAAGATGCCGATTTTCATCCATTATTAAAAGATTTCGTGGCGAGCAGTTAAGATGATGCTGGAAAAAGGGATTGAGGAAAAAACCTTTTATTTGAATCTGGGGCCGCAGCATCCCGCAACCCATGGGGTTTTGCGGGTCGTGCTGGAGATGGACGGCGAGTTCATCGCCAACTCCGAGCCGATCATCGGCTACGGCCATCGGGCCCACGAGAAAATGGCGGAACTGCGGACCTATCAACAGTATCTGCCCAACATGGGCCGGGTGGATTATCTCCATGCCCTGGCTTACAACCAATGCTACTGCATGGCAGTGGAGAAACTCACCGGCATCCAGGTCCCGGAGCGGGCGGAGTTTATCCGGGTGATCACCAGCGAGCTCAACCGGATTTCCTCCCACCTGCTCTGGTTCGGAGCCTACCTCCTGGACCTGGGGGCCTTTACGCCCTTTCTCTATTGCTTCGATGACCGGGAACATATCCTGGATCTCCTGGACCGGATTACGGGCTCCCGCCTGACCTACTGCTTTTATCGTTTCGGCGGGGTCCCGGTGGATGTGGACGAGGAATTCATTGCCGGTACCCGAGCCTTCATTTCCCGCCTGCGGAGCCGCTGGAACGACTATGACACCCTGGTGACCAAAAATGTCATCTTCATCAACCGGACCCGGGATGTGGGTATCATGACGCCGGAGCAGGCCCTGAAATACGGGGTCACCGGGCCGAACCTGCGGGGCAGCGGCATTCCGTACGATATCCGCAAGAGCGAACCTTTTTCGGTTTATCCCCTGTTCGATTTCGAAATCCCCCTGGGGGAGCGGGGCGATGTCCTGGATCGGTACGTGGTGCGGTTGCAGGAAATGGAACAGAGCCTCCGGATCATCGAACAGGCCCTGGATAAACTTCCGGAAGGCCCCATCATGGCGGAAAAGGTGCCCAAGCGCCTGAAGCCGCCAGAAGGTGAAGTATATACCGCGGTGGAAACCGCCCGGGGCGAGTTCGGCATTTATCTGGTGAGCAAAGGCGACGTGAAACCTTATCGGCTGAAACTCCGGGTGCCGTGTTTTTCCAACCTGAGCGTCATGCCGGAGCTCTTTCAAGATGTCATGGTGGCCGATGCGGTGGCCATTTTGGGCTCCCTTGATCTGGTGATTCCGGATATTGACCGTTAGCGCCGGGGCAGGCGGCATAAAGCTGCTGGCGCCGGAGCGCCATCCCGGATTCTGATATGGTGAGGGTATAGCAATGCAGTTCCTATTAGCCGAAGGGGCGAGAATTGGGATAAGCCTGATCGGGGTGATCGGTCTGGTGTCCATCAACGCCCTGTTTCTCATCTGGATGGAGCGGAAGGTGTCGGCTCACATCCAGCTCCGGCCCGGCCCCATGGAAGTAGGGTTCCACGGCGCCCTGCAGACTATCGCCGACGCCTTGAAATTAATCGGCAAAGAGCTCATAACGCCGGAGGATGCAGACAAGCTGATTTATCTGCTGGCTCCCATCGTCATGTTCCTGCCGGTTCTGGTCAGTTTCATCGTCATCCCCTTTTCGCCCACCCTGCTGATCCGAGATCTCAACGTCGGCATCCTGCTGATCTTCGCTTTCAGCACCATGGCGGTGCTGGCCATTCTCATGGCTGGCTGGTCATCCAACAACAAGTACTCCCTCCTGGGCGCTATTCGTTCCGTGGCCCAGACCATCGCCTATGAAATTCCCCTGCTCATTACGGCCATGAGCGTGATTATCATGGTGGGCTCTTTAAAACTGACGGATATCGTGGCCTATCAAGCCACGGTGTGGAACGTCCTATTCCAACCCCTGGCCTTTATTCTTTTTATTATCTGCGGTACCGCGGAGACCAACCGGGCCCCTTTTGACATCCCTGAAGCGGAGTCGGAACTGGTGGCCGGGTTCCATACGGAATATTCGGGTATGCGCTTCGCCATCTTTTTCCTGGCGGAATATACCAACATGTTTATCGTGTCGGCAGTGGCCACGGTTCTCTTCCTGGGTGGCTGGCGGGGCCCCATCCTGCCGCCCCTGGTGTGGTTCCTGCTCAAGGTGTATGCCATCATCTTCCTGATGATGTGGTTCCGCTGGACTTTCCCCCGGCTGCGCTTCGACCAGCTCATCACCCTGGGGTGGAAGATTTTGATTCCCTTGTCCCTGGCGAATTTAATCCTGACGGCCCTGGCCATCAAGATATTTTAGCAAGTTCCCGGCGATTCGCTTAACTTAATGATTCTACTGTATACATAAAAAGGTTTGTGGCAATGACGGCGTTTATCAAGGACACCCTGATCGGATTCTGGAGCTTGTTGGCGGGCTTGGGGGTGACGATCCGCTATTTTGTAAAACCCATCGTCACGGTCCAGTATCCCCGGGAAAAATTAACCATGAGCCCCCGGTACCGGGGACATACTGAATTCATTATTGATCCAGAGACTGGCAGTCATCTGTGCAACGCCTGCGAGAACTGCGCCCGCACCTGCCCGTCCAACGTCATTAGCGTGACCGGGGTCAAGGTGGCGGGGACGAAAAAGAAGCGGGCGGTGACCTATGTCCTGGACTACTCTTTGTGCAGCCTCTGCGGTTTATGCGTGGAAGTCTGCCCCACCAAGGCCTTGAAGTTTTCGGACGAATACCGCCTGGCCGGGTTCTCGCGACAGGATATGATCATAGATGTTATTGCTCGGCTGCAGGCGCAACAACGCGCCCTGGGCCTGCCGGAGGAAGTGCCGCCGGTCCCGGAGGCCGAGGAAGCCAAAACCGAAGAGACCAAAGGCGGGGAGGGTGAGTCATGAGCGGGTTTTTTACGTTAGCCAACCTCAGCTTCCTGTTGATTCTGACCGTTACCTTCGGCGGCGCCCTGATTGCCGTGGCCGGACGCAATATTTTCCACAATGTTCTGGGGTTGGCCTTATCACTGTTCGGGGTGGCCGGCCTCTATCTTTATCTTAACAGCCCGTTTCTGGCAATGATGCAAATACTCATTTACGTGGGGGCCATCTGTATTGCCATCTGTTTCGCCATTATGCTCTCCGAACCGCTCTATCTGCCGCGGCCCCCACGTAAGCCTGCAAAACTGGCCGCCGCTGGCCTGGGAGCCGGCCTGGTCTATTTCATGCTGAGTATGCTGGTCAAGAAGACAGACTGGGTGGCAGCCCCGGTGCGGGGCACCGATTGGTCCATTGCCACCATCGGGCATTATCTCCTCACCCGCTATGCCCTCATCTTTGAATTAATATCCCTGATTCTGCTGGTGGCCATGCTGGGCGCCATCGTCAACGCCCGCGCCGGTCGCGGCAGCGCCGAATCTTAAGAGCCCGAGGGAGCGAGATTTTACCATGTATGATAACCTGCACACCTATCTCTACGTTGCCGTGCTCCTTTTTGCCATCGGTTTATACGGCGTGTTGGCCCGGCGATCCCTCATTGCGGTATTGATTTCCGTGGAACTGATGCTCAATGCCGCGGGCCTCAACTTTATGGCCTTTAACCGCTTCCTGGCCCCGGACCCGGCCATCGGGCAGATCATTACCCTGTTCATTATGGGCGTGGCGGCAGCCGAGGCGGCCATTGCCTTGAGCATTATCATTGCG
>VGSX01000210.1 GCA_016874895.1 Deltaproteobacteria bacterium | reverse complement strand
ACGGCGCAGCAGATCGGCCACCAGGAGGCGCCGGGCCTCCGTCAGGGTCAGGTAGCCGTCCATGGTGGGGCCATCGGTGTATATGCTGGCCTGCCCTAAATGCTGGGGCAGAAACGCCTGTTTGCTCCGTCCCTGGGTATTGAAAAAGCATAAGGTGGGTTTTTCCTTATCCACAAACAGGGGGGTGGAAAGGTAACGCTCGCCGCTGTCCGGGGCGATGGCCACGATGAAGCCCTCGTGCAACTGCTGGGCCAATTTCAGGGCGATGGTCACTGCGGCCCCGGAACTCATGCCCAGGAGCAGGCCCTCTTCCCGGGCCAGACGTCGCGTGGTTTCAAAGGCGTCTTCATCGTCCACATTAATAATCCGGTCAGCCTGATTTTTATCAAAAATTCCAGGTTTATAGGACTCTTTCATGTTCTTGAGACCCTGGATTTTATGCTTCATGTGGGGTTCCACCCCGATAATCTGGATGGCCGGATTTAGTTCTTTAAGACGACGATATAGGCCCATCAAGGTGCCACTGGTGCCCAAGGTGGCAATCACATGGGTAACCCGGCCCTCGGTCTGATCCCAGATCTCCTGGGCGGTCCCGTGATAATGGGCCGAAGGATTGCTGGGGTTGTTAAACTGGTCCGGCAAATAGTACTTGTCGGGGAATTCCCGGGCCAGACGATAAGCCTCCTCGATGGCTCCATCGGTGCCCAGGGGGGCCGGAGTAAGCAATATCTGGGCGCCCAAGGCCTTGAGGATGAGTTTACGCTCCTCGCTGGCCGACTCCGACATGGCCAGCAGACAGGGATAACCTTTGACGGCGCAGACCAAGGCCAGACCGATGCCGGTGTTGCCGCTGGTGGCTTCGATGACCGTTTTTCCGGGAAAAAGTTCGCCCCGGAGTTCCGCGTCATGGATCATGTTCCAGGCCACCCGGTCTTTAATGGAACCTCCCGGATTGAAATACTCCAACTTCACATAGATATCTACCTTAGGATTGCCGGGCAGGCGATTGAGCCGCACCAGGGGCGTATCCCCGATGAGTTCCAAGATATTATTGTAGCAGCGCTTCACGGCCGCACTCCTCATTCATACAGATTAGCCGGCATGGTTCCGGGGCCATTTTTGTTCATGCTGATGGCATCCACCACCGGCAAAACCGGCCTGAAAACAAAAAATCTTTTACTGCAGGCGGCCCTTACAGTTCTTATCTTACGTCTGGCAAGGCGGCGAAGAGTCGCCTTCCAGGGACTCCAGGAGGTGCCGGTTCACCACTTCGATTATGGATGCCACAAAGTCGCGCCGGGAATCAGGATTATCGGCCAGCACTCCCATCAACCGGTGTATCAGGGCCAAAATAATGGTGCCGGCCTCCGGCGGGGTAACATTCTTCTGGTTGAACGTGGCAAAAATTTCATTGACGATCTGGCAGAGCCGTTCCGATAATTCAGTCACCTCGGGTTGCACCTGGTCTTGGGGCATGAGCTATTCCTTCCTGGTAGGGGATACACGGCCGCGCAGCCAGCCGGTGGGCCGCCTCGGGTTTGTCCTGGCATTGCCGCGGATTTTTCTATAATATGATTAATTTAGAAATTTATCATAGAAAAGGCTGATATGCAATCAACCATGGTGTTCAGCCATCAGCAGTCAGCTTGCGGCAGACACAATGACTGAAGTCAACTTATCGAAAAATTCAGGAATCAATCATATCGAGCCGACTATGTAACTTTAATCGTCTGGAAGTTTTCAGCGCCGGGGGCTGGCTCTTTGATGACCCGGCCGCGGCCTCGGAAAAGGAGAAACTGGCCACATTCCGGGCCGTGCGGGATCAGATCGAGGCAGGCACCCGGAAACGGCTCCTCGAATTACCCCGCTTCGATTCTTTCTGGAAAAAATGGTCGTCCCCGGCCGCCCGGAGGGAAACAAGACAAGGAAGACCCATGAAAAAAGTTCTCTTTTTATGTACTGAAAATGCCTGCCGCAGCCAGATGGCGGAAGGCCTCATCAACCACGATCTCAGGGGTGAGGTGCAGGCCTATTCTGCCGGCGTGCGGCCCGGCCGGGTAAACCCCCGGGCCATTCAGGTCATGGCCGAACTGGGCATTGATATCGGCCAACAGCACTCCAAATCAGTGGATGAAGTTAAAGACGAACAGTTCGACCTGGCCATCACCCTCTGCGATAGCGCCCAGAAAGAGTGCCCCATGTTCCCCGGCGCCGCCCGTCTGGTCCATCTGGGTTTTCCCGATCCGGCCAAGGCCACTGGCACGGAAGAGGAGATTAGCACGGCTTTCCGACAGGTGCGGGATAAGTTGCGCCTGCAGTTGGTGGCCTTCCTCCGCCGGGAACTCTTAGACCCTGAAAGGGCCAACACTGCGGTTTAACGGCAGACCCGCCCTGTAGCCCGCAAATGAGTCCGATGCCCCGGGCCTGCCTGAAGGCAGCCGCTCAGCGCGTCGCTTTCCCGTTCCTAAGCCCTTTGAGCCTTGCACTGCGAGCTTTTCGGCCCAGTTGACGGCCAAGATCATTAACGGCATGAGATTCCCTCTGGTTGCACAACCATGGTGGCTTGGCAATCCCAGGCCCATTTTTGGGTTTGCCAGCCCTTAACGCCTTGATATGATATAGCAGAGGCTGGATTCAGGCAAGGGGCCGAAATCTCGCCGCGCCATTGTGGTAATGGAGCTTTCAGAGCAGCTGAAGGAGATGTGAATATGGCCATTATCGCCCCCTCGATTCTGTCCGCGGATTTTACCCGCCTGGGGGAGGAAATAAATGCAGTTGTGGCAGCCGGAGCTGATTGGATCCACGTTGACGTAATGGACGGGCATTTTGTCCCCAACATCACCATCGGCCCGCCGGTGATTCGGGCCCTGCGCCCGGTAACGGATCGGCCCTTTGACGTTCACCTGATGATTACCCAGCCGGAACGCTATCTGGCGGATTTTGCCGAGGCCGGGGCTGACACCATTTCGGTGCAGGTGGAGGCCTCCACCCATCTGCACCGGACCGTGACGGAAATCCGGCGACTGGGCTGCCGGTCCGGAGTGGTGTTGAATCCGGCCACGTCCCTGGAGGCCATCGAATACATCCTGGAAGAAGTGGATATGGTGCTGGTAATGTCGGTTAACCCCGGGTTCGGGGGCCAGAAATTCATCCAGGCCGTGCTTCCCAAGATCACCCGGCTGCGGCAGCTCATCGATGCTCGCCAGCTCCCGGTGGCCATCGAAGTGGACGGCGGCGTCAACCTGGGCACACTGGAGGCCCTGGTTAAGGCCGGGGCGGATATCTTTGTGGCCGGCAGCGCCATCTTCGGTGAAGCAGACTACAAAACCGCCATCGCGGCCATGCGGGACCTCATCTCACGAACCAAAGAAAAATTAGCCCTCGATCCAGGGTAGGAAAGTATTCAGCAGGGCGGAGGGTCTTGCCACTTACAAGGAGAAATCCTATGCGGTCAATGAGTTATGGAGTGGGGCTGATGCTGTTCGTTCTGGGCAGTGTCGTGGCCGCCGCCGCAGCCGATCCCTATGCCGCGGCCCGGCAGCTCATGATGGAAAAAGATCTCAAGGGCCGGGACATTACCGATGTCCAGGTCTTAAAGGCCATGGAACTAACCCCCCGGCACCTGTTTGTGTCGCCGGAGCTGCAGCAGCGGGCCTATGATGACCGTCCTCTGCCCATCGGCCACGGGGCCACCATCTCGCAACCGTATATCGTGGCTTTGATGACCCAGGCGGCCCAGGTCAGGCCCGGCCAGCGGGTTTTGGAGGTGGGCACCGGCTCGGGTTATCAGGCCGCGGTCCTGGCGCATATCACCGATGAAGTTTACAGCATCGAACTGGTCCCGGAATTGGCCCGGAGCGCCGCCGAACGGCTGGCCCGGTTGGGCTATAAGCAGGTACGGGTCAAGGCCGGGGACGGCTACCAGGGCTGGCCGGAATTCGCCCCCTTCGACGCCATCGTGGTCACCGCGGCGGCCCCGGAAATTCCCCCCCGGCTCAAAGATCAACTCAAAGACGGCGGCCGTCTCGTCATTCCCGTGGGGCCGGTCTATGGGCCCCAGAATCTCCTGTGCCTCACCAGGAAGGGAGACACCTTTACAGAGGAAATCCTCTGCCCGGTGGCCTTCGTACCCCTGGTGCAACCTAGGTAACCCGCAGGAAAATCCTCTCGCAGGATTGTCAGGCACCTTGGGGCAGGTTGTTGAGCACCTTATCCAGGTCCTCCCGGCTCTGGGCCGGGGCTAAACAGGTCTGGTCCAGGCAGACAAAAGCCGTGGGTTTTTCCTGGATCTGGTTGTAATCCCGGGCTGCGGGCACCAGGGCCAGCAGGTCGTCGCCTGCCCGTGGGTCTTTTACCACCAGGCGTCGATGGGGCAGGTAGCGCCGATGAATCCCGGCAAGCATGTCTTGAAGAATCTCATCCGCGGGATCACCCACTAAAGTTATGGCCAAGGTGGGGGCGAGAAACTCTTCCTGGGCCGAAGCCAGGTGAGTCAGGGCCCGGGGGTTTTCCACCATCAGGGTCTGCAACCGGGACAACATCTCCTGGGCCCGGGAGAGAAAGTGAGGATTTTCGGTGAAACGGTGCAGCCTGATAAGATTATGCACGGTCACCGAGTTTCCCGAGGGCAGGGCCAGGTCGTGGAAGTTCTTGGGCCGCACCAGGAGTTTTTCATGGTCCTGGGGGGTGGAAAAGTAGCCCCCGGCTTCGTGATCATAAAAGGAAACCTCCACCTCCTCGGTGAGGCTCAGGGCCGCCCGGAGCCAGTTAACCTCAAAGTCGGTCTCGTAAAGGTCAAGCAGACCGGCGATGAAGAAGGCGTAATCGTCTAAAAAGGCGCTCCCCTTTTTATCCGGCGCTCCCCAGATGCGCTGCAGGCCCCCCCCCTGATGTTGCCTCTCCAGAATAAAGGCCGCGGCCCGGCCGGCGGCCTGGCGGTAAACCTCCTGGCCCAATACCTGGGCGCCATAAGCCATGGCGGAGATCATCAGGCCATTCCAGGCGGTGATGATTTTCTCGTCCCGGTGGGGGCGGATCCGTTGTTCCCGGGCCGCCAGCAACTGCTGCCGGGCCTGGGGCAAAGCTTCGTGCACCTGCTCCGGGGTAAGGGAAAATTCCTGGGCCAGCTCGGCTGCGGTCCGGGGCCGGTGCAGCACGCTGGCACCGTGCTCGAAATTGCCCCCGGGAATCACGCCGAAAGCCCGGCAGATCAGGGGGGCCCGCTCCGGCCCGAGGACCTGGGCGACCTGCTCCGGCGTCCAGACAAAGAATGTGCCCTCTTCCCCTTCGCTGTCCGCGTCCTGGGCCGCGTAAAAGGCACCCTCCGGCGAGGTCATTTCCGCCAGGACATAATCCAGGGTTTCCCTGGCAATTTCGGCCAGGGCAGGGTCGCCGCTGAGTTGATAAGCCTCGAGGTAGCGCTGGGCCAGCTGGGCATTGTCGTAGAGCATTTTTTCAAAATGGGGCACGAGCCAGACCGCGTCCACGGTGTAGCGGTGAAATCCCCCCCGCAACTGGTCATAGATGCCACCCGCGGCCATCTTCCGGAGGGTGAACAGCAGGTTGTCCATCACCTCGGGTCTGCCGGTGCGGTGGTAGTAGCGGGCCCAGAAGCCCAGGTCCAAAGAGGGCGGGAATTTCGGGGCGCCGCCGAAACCGCCGTTGGCGGCATCGAAATAATGCCAGGAATGCTCAATGACCCTGTCCAGCGCGGCCAATCCCGGTTCCTGGCCCAGGTCCGGGGTCTGCCCCAGGATCTGGAGATTGTGGTTCAGCAGGTCCGCCACATTCTGGATGTTGGATTGTTTGCTCTTATAGGAATCGTGCAGGGCCTGGAGCAAGCGGGGGAATCCCGGCAGCCCGCCGCGGTCTTCCGGGGGAAAATAGGTCCCGCCGTAGAAGGGTTTCAGCTCGGGGGTTAAAAAGACATTTAAAGGCCAGCCTCCCCGGCCGGTCATCATCTGCACCGCGTTCATGTAGATGTCGTCTATATCCGGCCGCTCCTCTCGGTCCACCTTGATGTTGACGAACATCTCATTCATCAGGCCGGCGATTTCCGGGTTCTCGAAACACTCGTGGGCCATGACGTGGCACCAGTGGCAGGTGGAGTAGCCCACGCTCAGGAGAATGGGGCGATCTTCCCGGCGGGACTTTTCCAGGGCCTCCTCCCCCCAGGGGTACCAATCCACCGGGTTATAGGCGTGTTGCTGGAGATAGGGGCTTGCTTCGTTAATGAGGCGGTTGGGTCGGCTGGCGGCGTCCATGGGCATCCTCTCGGTTTATGAGTGCGGCGCAGGCCGGAATCCAGTCACCCGATTGCTGCGGTCCGCGAACGCCGCACCTGCCCCTTTACCCATTAGTGGTAAGCATCAAACCGAGAATGTCAATGTCGCCATTTGGCAGGGTATACGGTTATGGCATTTAGGGGGAAGCAGGGCAAAATAGGCGCTACAGGTTGGCGTGTTCGATCTTGA
>VGSX01000209.1 GCA_016874895.1 Deltaproteobacteria bacterium | reverse complement strand
CGTTCCGGTTATTGCCGGCACCGGCTCCAACAACACCGCCGAAGCCGTGGAACTCACCAAACATGCCCAGGCCGTTGGCGCCGAGGCGGCGTTGATGATTACTCCTTACTACAATAAACCCACCCAGGAGGGGCTGTTCCAACACTATCAGGCCATCGCCGCGGCCACGAATATCCCCATCATCGTCTATAACGTACCGGGCCGCACCAGCCTGAACCTGCTCCCTGAAACCGTGGCCCGCTTGGCCCAGTTGCCCAACATCGTGGGCATCAAGGAGGCCACCGGCGACCTCAATCAGTGCGCCCGGGTCATCAGGTTGTGCCCGGAAAATTTCATCGTCCTCTCCGGCGACGACTTCACCGCCTTTCCCCTCATGTGCATCGGCGGTAAGGGAGTCATCTCGGTGATCTCCAACGTCGTGCCCCAGGATATGGCCGGTATGTGCAATGCCTATTTTGCCGGTGACCTGAAAAAGGCCCGGGAACTGCATTATAAGATGTGGCCCCTGATGGAAGCCATGTTCTTTGAGACCAACCCCGTCCCGGCCAAAACCGCCCTGAAGCTGCTGGGTAAGGTAACCGGCGAAGTGAGGCTGCCCTTATGCCCCATGTCCGCCGCCAATGCAGAGAGGCTGCGCCAGGTGATGGCCAACTACGGACTTATCGGTTAACAGGTGATGATAAACGGTGCATCCCATTAAACCATCATTACAGAGAGTGCAAGCATGATCAAAGTAATCGTTGCCGGCGCGGCCGGGCGCATGGGCGGCCGTATTATTCATATGTTGGAGGGGGCTCAGGGTCTGGTGCTGGCCGGGGCTTTTGAAAAAACCGGGCATCCCGCAGTGGACCAGGACATAGGAGAAGTTGTGGGCCTGCCTAAAAAAGGCATCCTCATAGCCGGCAGCCTGGCCGAAGTCCTGCCCCAGGGAGATGTGCTCATCGATTTCACCCACCCCGAGGTTTCCCTGGAGAACGTGAAACAGGCGGCCGGCAAGGCCATGGTCATCGGCACCACCGGCTTCTCCGCCCCCCAGATGGGGCAAATCATGGAAGCGGCCCAGCACGCCCGGGTGGTCTTGGCTCCCAACATGAGCGTCGGCGTCAACCTGATGTTCAAGGTGGTGGCGGATATTGCCCAGATTCTCAGCTCCGGATATGACGTGGAAATCGTGGAGGCCCACCACCGCCTGAAAAAGGACGCCCCCAGCGGCACCGCCATGAAACTGGCCCAGGTCATTGCCGCGGCCCTGGAACGAGACCTGGATCAGGTGGGGGTCTATGAGCGTAAGGGCATGATCGGCCAGCGCACCGATGCCGAGATCGGCATCCAGACCGTCCGGGCCGGAGATATCGTGGGGGAGCACACCGTCATCTTCGGCGGCATCGGCGAACGCTTGGAGATCATCCACCGGGCCCACAACCGGGACAACTTCGCCCGGGGCGCAGTGCGGGCCGCAGCCTGGATAGTTAATCAGCCTCAGGGCTTGTATGATATGCAGGATGTCCTGGGTCTGAAATAGGTTTAGGTTTAATAGGATAAGAATTATAAAAAAAGAAAAATGATATGAGAATTGTATGAAAGTTCCACACCCTATACAATATCAGGGAAGCAAGAGGAATCTCGCCTCAATTATCCTTCGGTATTTCCCAGATAAGTTTAAAAGGTTAGTGGAACCGTTTGCTGGATCCGCAGCTATTTCAATAGCATGTGCCGCACGGGAGAAGGCCATTTCTTATTGGATAAATGATTTAAATAAACCTCTCGCAAATTTACTTGAACTAATAATCAATAACCCCAATGAAGTTGCTGATTTCTACGAAAATATTTGGAATCAGCAACATCAGAATTCATTGGAACATTATTACCGAGTTAGAGAGGAATTTAATACGACCAATGATCCAAAATTGTTACTTTACTTGCTCTCGCGATGCGTAAAAGGTTCTGTAAGATATAATACAGATGGTCGCTTTAATCAAAGTCCTGACAAAAGACGGAGAGGGAAACGGCCAGAATCCATGCGAGAGCAACTTTTAGGGTTTTCATATCTTTTAAGAGGTAAATCAATTACCACCTCATTCGATTACAAAAACGTTTTATCTCATGTTAATAAAGACGATATTGTTTATATGGACCCCCCTTATCAGGGAGTATGTGGAGAAAAGGACTTACGTTATTTCTCTAGTATTTCTCATAATGAATATATTACCGCATTAATAGAATTAAATGATCGTCAAATTCGTTACTTGGTTAGCTATGATGGCCGTAGCGGTAATAAAAGCTATGGGAAAATATTACCAGATACGCTCTCTCTAACTCTGATTGAATTAGAAGCTGGACGTTCTACACAGGCAACTTTACTTGGAAGAGATGTTGTTACAGTTGAGTCTCTTTATCTTTCTCCTCACTTAGCTGTTGAAGTGTCAGCTCTACCATCTTTTCACAAAAGACGTAGCAACCAACAGATGTTATTAATGGAGCCACAGGATTTCTTTGGATAGTAAATATTCAGAAGAATTAATCGAACTCTGTAAGTCTGTTACTGCAAAACGCCCAAAAACTGTTATTGATCATATATTGCAATATGGATATATAACGACTGAAGAACTAAAAGATAAATATGGGTATAATCATCCTCCGAGGGCAATAAGGGATGTGCGCGAACACGGAATACCCATAGTGACTTTTCGAGTTACGGGCACTGATGGTAGGAAAATAGCATCCTATCGTTTTGGTGAGTTAGGTAAAAATAGATATAGAAAGCTTTCCGGGAGGACAGCCCTATCTAAAAAAATCAAACAATACCTCGTCGATAAATACGGATGCAAATGTTTTATCTATCTCGAGATCATGAATGAGCGAGAACTCCAGATAGACCATCGGATACCATACGAAGTTGGCGGAGATATCAAAAAAATTGAACTTAATCCTGAGGATTTCATGTTGTTATCATCCTCAGCAAATAGAGCAAAATCATGGTCTTGCGAACATTGTGAAAATTGGCTACATTTAAAGAACAAAGAAATTTGTATTACTTGCTATTGGGCATATCCGGAAAATTATTCTCATGTTTCGATGCTTCAAATTCGACGTGTTGATATTTTATGGAATAAGGAAGAAGTGGATCAATTTGAAAAACTAAAGAGTTTTGCAAACAAAGCAGGGCAAGAGATTCCCACTTTTATTAAAAAATTGATAAAGAAAGCCTTAATGCTAGAAAAATAGTTATTTTTTATTTTCACAATGATTATAGATTTATCAGCCTAATGAAGATCATTCGATTTCTTTTTAAAGACAAAACCCATTACGGTATTCTCTTTGGCGAGACTGTCCGGATTTTGGCGGCGCCGCCTTATGAGGGGTTGAATCAGTCAGGCCAGACTCTGCCCCTGGACGCGGTCCAGCTCCTGGCCCCCTGTGAACCCTCCAAAATCATCGCCCTGGGGCTTAATTACCGGGATCACGCCGAAGAAATGCGCCTGGCCCTGCCCCAGGAGCCCTTGATTTTTATGAAGCCTTCCACCTCGGTCATCGGACCGGAGGCGGCCATCGTCTATCCGCCCCAATCCCGGCGGGTGGATTATGAGGCGGAACTGGGGCTGGTCATCGGCCGGAAAGCATATCAAGTGCCGGAAAGCAAAGCCCATGACTATATTTTGGGTTACACCTGCGTTAACGACGTCACCGCCCGGGACCTGCAGAAAAAAGACGGCCAGTTCACCCGCTCCAAGAGTTTTGACACCTTCTGCCCCCTGGGTCCCTGGATCGAAACTGATCCGGGCGACCCCCATAAGGTCAGCGTCGAGTCCTACGTCAACGGCCAGCGCCGGCAGCACAGCCATGCCGGCAACCTGGTTTTCGGGGTGGCCACCCTGGTGAATTTCATCTCTAATATTATGACCCTGCTCCCCGGTGATGTCATCGCCACCGGCACCCCCTCCGGGGTCGGGCCGTTACAGCCCGGTGATGTGGTGGAAATCCGTCTGGGGGGTGTCGGCTCCTTGCGCAATCCGGTGGTCAGCCATGAAAATACTAGTAGTCCTCGCTCATCCTAATCCGAAAAGTTTCAATGCCGCCATTGCCCAAACCGTGCTCCAAACCCTGCAGGCCGGCGGTCATGAAGTAATTTTTCATGATCTTTATGCCGAGAATTTCGACCCTGTCCTGAAAGCCGCGGAAATGGGTAAAGACGCCGTTTTACCCCTGGAAATCCAGCACTATTGTCGTGAGCTGGCCCTGGCCCAGGGGATTATCATGATTCATCCCAACTGGTGGGGCCAGCCCCCGGCCCTGTTAAAGGGCTGGGTCGACCGGGTTTTCCGCCCCGAGGTAGCCTACCGGTTTTTAGAGGGGGACCGCGGGGAAGGGGTTCCCGAGGGTCTGCTCCGGGCTGAAGCTGCCCTGGTTTTTACTACTTCCAATACGGCGCCCCTCCGGGAACTGGAATATTTCGGCGATCCCCTGCAAAATATCTGGCAGAATTGTATATTCCGGCTGTGCGGCATCTCCCGTTTTCTCCGGCAGAATTTTGCCATCGTCGTCACCAGTACGCCGGAGCAGAGGCGGGAGTGGCTCCAACAAGTTACCACTATCGTGGAAGCTTTTTTCCCGAAAGTTTAGCAATCTCGAAAGGTGCATCGGTCTATGCCAGTCTTTGAATTCGCCGAACGGCTCAAACAGTTGCCCCCCTATCTCTTCAAGGAAATCGACCGCGTCAAGGATGAGGTCAAGGCCCGGGGCGTGGATATCATCGACCTCGGGGTGGGCGACCCGGATCTGCCCACCCCGGATTTTATCATTGCAGCCCTGCAACAAGCGGTCCTGGACCCCGGCACCCACCGCTACCCGTCCTATTCCGGCATGAACGATTTCCGGGAGGCGGTGGCCCGCTGGTATCAGTGCCGTTTTGGCGTCACTTTGGACCCGGAACGGGAGGTCGTCACCCTTATCGGCTCCAAAGAAGGCATCGCCCATCTCCCCCTGGCCTTCAACAACCCCGGCGAGGTGAATTTGGCCACCAGCCCGGCCTATCCGGTGTATCATATCGGCACCATGTTCGCCGGGGCCCAGACGCATTTTTTACCTTTGCTGGCGGAAAACTCCTTTTTACCTGACCTGACGCAGATCTCCGGCGAAGTAGCCCGGCAGGCCAAGCTGTTTTTTTTCAACTACCCCAATAACCCCACCGCCGCGGTGGCCGACCTGGATTTTTTCACCCGGGTCGCGGACTTTTGCCGGGAGCACCATATCATTGCGGTGCATGACGCGGCCTATACGGAAATGGCCTACGACGGCTATCGCCCGCCCAGCTTTTTACAGGTGCCGGGCGCTAAGGAAGGGGGTATCGAATTTCATTCCCTGTCCAAAACCTACAACATGACGGGCTGGCGGTTGGGTTTTGCCGTGGGCCAGGCGGATGTTATCGAGGGATTGGGGAAGATCAAAAGCAACATCGACTCCGGGGCATTTAACGCCATTCAATATGCCGGTATTGCCGCCCTGGATTCGGATCAGTCCTGCATCGTGGAAAATTGCCGGATTCTCCAGGAACGCCGGGATACCCTGATTGCCGGTCTGCAAAAACTGGGGTACCGGGTGGAGGCCCCCAAAGCCACCTTTTATGTCTGGCTGGCTACGCCCACCGGCATCGGTTCAGCCCAGTTTACTTCCCTGCTCCTGGAACAGGCCGGCATCGTCACCACCCCAGGTAACGGCTTCGGCGCCCCCGGAGAGGGTTACGTCCGGTTGGCCCTCACCGTGAGCCGATCCCGGCTGGAAGAGGCCCTGGCGCGCCTGGCCCGCCTGGGTTAGGGACATCCGCTGGTTAACTTCAAACCCCCTCACCCTGACCCTCTCCCCCAAGGGGGAGAGGGGATAAGTAATATGATATCAGGCAGATAAAAAATTGTGAGTAAGGGTAAGCCCAAGGGGGAGAGGGGAGTGGGGAGTAATGACATGATAGCAATCAGATGGGAGATGGGGAGTACTGACAAGCTTCCGGGTGAAGAAGATAATGGCTGACCACCCACAATAACTCATTTTCGGAAAGGTATTTATGCCCTCACAATTAGAACAGGCCCGGCGCCTGATGCCGGCGGTGCAGAAACTGGCCACCGCCGCATACGCCCCTTTGACCCACCAATACCCGGAATTGGCGAAATTAATGGAAAATGTCCCCCAGAGCAGATGGGACTTTTTCTTTGTGACCGCCGGTATCGGGGTCACCTTTCTGCTGGCCCCGGTACAGGTGGCGGAGGCGGACCAATCCCAGGTCTGCGATACGGTGGCGGCCGCGCTGGAGGCCTGGCACGCTCAAGGTCACGCAGCCCTCGAGGATTTCTTGGTATTCGTCCGGGCAAGACTCCAGCAAGAGGTGGAAATGCCCGCCGCAGTGGGAGCCTGGCTGGTCTGGAACCTGAAACAGGCCAAGCCCTCCGAGGAAGAACTCAGCCTGGCCTGGCCTTTGGGCTTATTTT
>VGSX01000208.1 GCA_016874895.1 Deltaproteobacteria bacterium | reverse complement strand
CGCGCCCGAGGACTATCGGGACCCTCAACAATTTTTTGCCCGGACCTGTTTCACTCGAGCCTTGCGAGAGCATGCCGGTATGGTGCTGCGGCGGCTGGCCGGGGAGACCGCCAATACGGCACCCGTTCTGACCCTTATTACTCAGTTCGGTGGGGGCAAGACTCATACTCTCACCGCCCTCTATCACTTGGTCACCAATGGCGAAACGTCGAAAGGGTATCCAGGGGTGAGCGCGTTGATCCAGGAAGCAGGCCTGAGCATTGTCCCCCAAGCCAGGGTGGCCGCTTTTGTCGGCAATGCCTGGGACCCGAAAGAAGGGCGGGAAAACCCCTGGATTGATCTGGCCTGGCAACTGGCCGGTGAGAATGGCGTCCGGGAGTTGGGTCCGGCGGCGAAAACTACCCCTCCGGGGACGGAAGCCCTGGACCGGGTTTTCCAGGCCGCCGGCGGGCCGGTACTCCTCCTGTTCGATGAGGTGCTTAACTTCCTGAACCGTCACCGTGGCCTGGCCGAGCCGTTTCATGCCTTCATCCAGAACCTGACCGTGGCCACCACCGGCACGACGCATGGCACTGCCGTCATCAGTCTGCCCCGCAGCCAGGTGGAAATGACCGACTGGGATATGCAGTGGCAGGAAAAAATCACCCGGGTTGTCCGCCGGGTGGCCAAGGACCTCATTGCCAATGATGAGACCGAAATCAGTGAGGTGGTCCGCCGGCGCCTGTTTGAAGACCTCGGCAACGAACGCGTCCGACAGAGTGTTTCCAAAGCCTATGCCGATTGGTGTCTAGATAATTTTTCGGCCGATGGTAAACTTGGGTTGACGGGGTGAACTTATATCCAAAATAGTATAGGTAGTGCGGTGCGCACCAAATAAAAATGCCCCCGGTTTGGGGGCATCGTGGTGCAGTTCCTTGGGGCCTTACTTGAGGGGGCTGGGGCCTGTGATTTCGCCTGATTTTTAGAATTGACTATTTGAAATCACTAATAAATTTTGGTGGAGGCGGCGGGAGTCGAACCCGCGTCCGCAAATATTCCCTATAAGCTTCTACATGCTTAGCCGGTGTATTGCTTCTCGCCTGCTTGGTCTTCCGCCGGCAGAATGCCAATCAGGCAAGCTGATTAAGGTTTCGGTCAGCGAATCATCAGCTAATTCGCCTCCCTAGCCGGAATGATCGGCGCCCGGTTTGACTCTTCCGGCAGAGTCAAGCGGACGCTAGCCTTAGGCGGCTAGAGCGTAGCCGTAGTTGTCGGCACTTGTGGTTTTCCTACCCGTTTTACGAGCGGACAGGACCTCGGCATGCAACTTTTAGTTCCATACCCACGTCGAAACCGTTTCGCCCCCTTTATTACATTATAAGGTCTTTTTTTTATTTTGCAAGCTATCGTCCCCTAACTGCGCGCCTCAAAGTTATGGCCGAATTTAGGGCTGATTTTTAACTCTCCAGGTGTTTGATAAAATATACCTGTTTTTAGCATGTTGAACCTCATGAAGAACCTTAACTTATCAGTAACGATAGATTCGCCGCCAATCGTGGACTCACAAGCAGGGGCTAGGAATTTGTGCCAAAGCCCATGGGCACATCTTTATTCTCCCGGGGGCATGTACGGTGGATGGGGTGTTGGTCCCGGCCTCCCGGAGGGCGACATATGCAGTGTTGGCAGCGGCGGCTGGGTCACAGGTGGTTGGGTTAAACGCGTCTTGTCGGCATCGGCGCCCAATAGCTGAGGTTTGCTCGGGGGTTCCGGCGCCGCCAGGTTCTTGGGCTCAAAATCGTAGCTTAAGCGGTATTCCTTAATCAAGCGCTCATAGATTTGCGGCGTAATAACATTTACCTGGAAAGGTTTATCCTTGGCTGCCACCACGAAGTGCATGGGGGAGAGGTCCATGACCTGGCCGGTAAATTTATTTTTTAACTGCAGGGGAGCCCCGGCCTCCAGGAGATAAACGGTGTCTTGCTGGAACGACTCCAAAATGCCATCGGTGCCCCTGACCCCGACAACGAGCGTCTCGGTCTCGAGGGTGAAATCCGGTTGGGGCGCGCCGAAAAATTTGTGCACGATGAACCTGAGTTTGCCGCCGGCGGTTTTTAGCAGGCTATCCCGCCGCCCGGCTTTTTCGTCGAAAAGATAGCGACTGATCTCCAAGGTTGTCTTTTCGTTTAAAATTACCACGCTCTCATCCTGAAAGAGCAATTTCGCTCTGGCTTCCGCCAGGGTGCGGATAGTATCGGGGGCAGACAGCCGGTCCTGCAGCTGCGCCGGACGGAAGGCGGCCTCAGCCGCGGCCTTGATTTCAGCCCGGCCAGTCAGGGCGATAAGCTCGGCCACCGGTTGATTGTCCTGGGCCGGCAGCTCCCCGGCCAAACCGAGAAAAACCAAAGAGAGCAGCGCCACACATACTATCTGGGAAAACTTGTTGAACTGCATCGCATTCTTCCTCATGAGGTGGCCCCCATTAATATCTGGCATTAAGCAACAGCTGGTAAATGTTGCGATCATAGGTAAAATCCGGGATATTGGACCGCTGCGTGACATGCGTGTAACCGGCGACGATATCGAGATAACTGGTAAGGGGCCGGCGCAGCTGCACGCTCACCTGATAATAATTCTGCCGCTGGCGAACATTCGCAAAGGTATCCACATTATCGAAATTATAGCGGCCATATTCGAAATAACCCCAGAAATTTACCTGGTAGGGCAGGTTGATGCTCGTATCGGTGATAAAAGCAAAATTTTTATTACCCCAATTCGTTCCCTCGGTTAATTCCCGGGTGAAAACGCCGCCCAACCGCCAGGCGGCCCGGTCCCCGAAGCCGAAGGTCTGAAACAGTCCCACCTGATTGGTGTAGCCGCTGCGATCGTAATCCGGGGAAGTGGGATAGCGGAAGCTGCGGTCCTGGAACCGATAAATCAGATCGGCGTTCATCAAGGAATTCTGCTGCCAGCCCAGCGCCAGCCCGGCAGTATTGAAAAAAGAGAAGCGTTCCAGTGCCTTTAGGGCCAGATCGACGCCATACCAGGGGCGCACCGTAAAAGGCCCGTGGGTGTATTGCAGATAAAGCTCGCCCCGGTTACTCAGGAAATTGAAATTATCGATGGTGAAGTTATTGCCGCTGTAGAAAAAATAGTTAACTCCCGCCTCCCACTGGTCCTGCCGCCAGGCGCGATAAGTGGCGTCCAGGACGATGGGGACCCGCCAGGAGCCTTTGGCACCAGGGTAGGGACCGTAATAAGGCAGGGTCACCTGATCGGGCAGAATTTTGAAGTTGTCATCATATTCTATCCCGGTGAAAAAACTTATGCTCAAAGGCCTTGAGGGATCCTCGCGGCCTGGCCGGGTCAGGGCCTGCTCATATAACTGGAAGGGCCGCCGGTATTCCGGGGCCAGTTCGACGGCGGCAGCGAACTGGGCTTGGCCTTGTTCGGGCCGGTTTTGGTGATAGGAGGACAGGCTCAGATAATACCGGACCAGGGCATCCTGGGGGTTTTGCACCTGAGCTTCCCGCAACCAGCGTTCGGCCTCGGCATAGTTCCCCAGATGGAAATAGGTCGCGCCCAGATAAAATCTGCCCCGGGGGACATTGGGATCGAGCCTGAGGGCCTCTTTAAACTCCGCCTCTGCCTGGGAGTAATCCTTGGCAGCAAAATAGGACAGCCCCAGTAAAACTCTAATCTCAGGATTGGCGGCATCAAGCACGGCGGCTTGTCGTAATTCGCTCTGGGCCCTGGTATAATCGCTATCCAGATAGTATTTATTGCCTCTGGCCAGCCTGATTTCCGCTTCCGTGTTGGCCGAGGCGCTTCCAGCCCAGATCGCCGTCAGCAGCATGAGGACCAGAAGTCCCAGGCCACCAACCCACCTTTTGGTAAGATTTGTTTTTTTCGGCATACGCACCCTACTTGGTCAAGAAATTAAGCAGCTTAAGATAATCCCCGGGGCTTCGCAAAGATTATGCCTCTCATCGCCAGTTCTCCCTGCGCCACCCTGCCGGGAGAGCGGTTTCGAGTCGTTGCCCTCCTGAGCCGCCCGGAGACCACCTGATGAATGTAATTATTTAACAATATAGTTATGTTAATTATGGTATGATAAACCTTCTTAGCATACGTGAGGAAATACTGTCAACGTTATTTTGTTTCTGGACTAACAAAGAATCTACCCGGCATGCCTCGAGTCGGTCAGAGGCACGGGGAAAGCACCGGGCTGATTGACAAAGATAACAGAAAAATATTATATACCTGTATGAAATCGGCAAAACCGGCGCCGCCGCATTATACCGGTCACCGCGACCGGCTGCGGGCCCGCTTTCTCCAGGGCGGCTCTGATGGTCTGCATGATTACGAAATCCTGGAGCTGCTCCTGACCTATGCCATCCCCTTGCAGGACGTAAAACCTCTGGCCAAGAACCTGTTGGCGACTTTCGGCTCTTTCTCCGCGGTCCTGGACGCCTCGCATAATGAACTGGTGAAAGTCAAGGGGCTGGGAGAATATTCCGCCACCCTGATTAGCCTGGTCAAGGCCGTTGCCGAATATTACCTCAAGGAGGAGGCCATCAAGCGGCAGAGCATCCCCTCCTTGCCGGTTTTAGTGGATTATTGCCGCACCTCCATGGGGGGGTTGAAGGACGAGCAATTCCGCGTGATTTTCCTCAATCCCCAGAACGAAATTATTGCGGAAGAGACGATTCAGGAAGGCACCGTGGACCAGACCGTGGTCTATCCCCGCAAAGTGCTGGAAGGAGCCCTGAAATATAAAGCTACCGGGCTGATTCTGGTGCACAATCACCCCAGCGGCAAGCTGACACCCTCCAGCGCGGACCGGGAGTTGACCCAGGCCATTATCCAGGCGGCCCGACCACTGGCCATCGTCGTGCTGGATCATCTCATCATCTCCAAGCACGGCTACTACAGCATGGCGGAGCATCATCTGATCTGAGGTGCCAGAAAATCTTTTTTTGGGCGGGCACGGGGGCCCGCCCCTACGGCCCGGAAATTTTCTATCCTGGTTCCCAAGTTGTACTTGGGAACCCACCTTAATAGTGGAGAGTTGAGCCCCGATAAAAATGCGGCCCGATTATTCCCAGGTCAAGGAAGAGTTCATCGTCTGCCCCTGCTGCGGCGAGGAGGCCTTTGTGAGGCTCATCCGGGGATTTAATAAGGTGGATTGCCCTTTTTGCGACTATTATCTCATCGTCTATCTGGATGAGACGGGCACCGCCTGGACCCGGGAAACCGGGGTTATGGCCGGGGCAAACAGGTAAAGCAGGCGTTCAGCTTTCAGCCAAAACGATGGGGTACGCAAACCAAGCGAGAAACCAGCGATCTGCCATTTTGGAATAACTATTTGAATTTAAAGCATTAGCTGACCGCGGAATTCTTACTAGTTAAAGACAAACCGGCACGAAGATTAAATATTGATGAAATATTAGGGAGATTTTCAGGTAATGGCGTTGTTAATTGTACAAAAATACGGCGGCACCTCTGTGGCCAATCCGGATCGCATCGCCAATGTGGCCAACCGGGTGATTAAGGGCTGGCGCCAGGGCAACCGGATGGTGGTGGTGTTGTCCGCCATGGCCGGTGAGACCGACCGGCTCATCAAATTGGGGAAAGAACTGGACGAACACCCGGACCCCCGGGAGTTGGACGTGCTCATGGCCACCGGGGAGCAGGTGACCGTGTCGTTATTCTCCATTTATCTCAAAGCCCAGGGCATCCCGGCTACCTCGCTGTTGTCGCACCAGGCCCGCATCTACACCGACCGGGCCTACGGCAAAGCCCGCATCATCGGCATCGATACGGCCCGCATCCGGGAAGAATTGAAAAAAGGGCGCATTGTCACAGTGGCCGGTTTCCAGGGCGTGGATGAGGTGGGGGATATTACCACGTTGGGCCGGGGCGGCTCCGACACCACCGCGGTGGCCATCGCCGCGGCCTTGAAAGCCGATCTGTGCGAAATTTATACTGACGTGGAGGGGATCTATACCACCGATCCCCGTATCTGCCCCAAGGCGCGGAAATTAAATAAAATTTCTTACGATGAAATGCTGGAGATGGCCTCGTTGGGGGCCAAAGTCCTGGAGATCCGCTCCGTCGGGTTTGCCAAACGGTATAACGTGCCGCTGTGCGTCCGGACGAGCTTTAACGATCATCCCGGCACCCTGGTAACAAAGGAGGATAAGGATATGGAAGACATTCTGGTGTCAGGGGTGGCCTATAGCATGAATGACGCCCGGGTGACCCTGAGCCGCCTGCCGGACAAACCGGGCATCGCCTCCCGGTTGTTCAATAAAATCGGGCAAGCCAACATCGTGGTGGATATGATTATTCAGAACACCAGCCTGGACGGGCTGGCGGACATCACCTTCACCGTGCCCAAGGGCGACCTCAAAAACACCCTGGACATTGTCCGGCCCCTGGTGGATGAATTGGGCGGCGGCCAGATTACCAGCGACGAGCACATCGCCAAGGTGTCCATTGTAGG